>NZ_JACJFF010000300.1:0-1088 GCF_014164465.1 Vibrio sp. SG41-7
AAAAAGTGAAGACAAATAAGCGTATGGCAACTAACCAAGGTTTTTGGTTGTCATCAAGAAGGGTTAATTCTTGATGACTGTTTGCCGGACTCAATTTACTTTTTGTTTCCACTTTTTAATAAAAAATAGAATCAAAAAATGAACAATCATTTCTGATCATTCGAATACAAGACACTTGAATGTGTTTGTTGTGTTTATACCGTTCTTAATAAATAAGAGCAGATAAACATTGAGAACTTTTAAATTTGATTTGAATTACTCGTAAGTAATCAAATCAGTCAGCTTTCCAAATTGTTAAAGAGCAAGAGTTTTTCAAGTTTTAAACTTTCAAAACCATTTTTAAAAACTCTCTTCAGACTTTTGTCATCAAAGAATGTTTAAAGATGGTGGGCGATACCGGGCTCGAACCAGTGACCCCCTGCTTGTAAGGCAGGTGCTCTCCCAACTGAGCTAATCGCCCATGATGTTCTTTTGTCTTCACTTTTTAAAAAGTGAAAATAAAAGCCATTCTTACATGGAGAAAGAATGGTGGAGCTATGCGGGATCGAACCGCAGACCTCCTGCGTGCAAGGCAGGCGCTCTCCCAGCTGAGCTATAGCCCCATATTTTTATTTCCTTGGGAGGAAATGGTGGGCGATACCGGGCTCGAACCAGTGACCCCCTGCTTGTAAGGCAGGTGCTCTCCCAACTGAGCTAATCGCCCCAAATTTTATTTCCTTGGGAGGAAATGGTGGGTCGTGCAGGATTCGAACCTGCGACCAATTGATTAAAAGTCAACTGCTCTACCAACTGAGCTAACGACCCTTTTTACTTCTTGGAGGAAGTGGTATCCCGTAGGGGAGTCGAACCCCTGTTACCGCCGTGAAAGGGCGGTGTCCTAGGCCTCTAGACGAACGGGACACTGCAATTTATCTCTACTTTAAAAAGCAGAAACAAACTTCGAAGAACCTTGGGAGTTCTTCTTCTCTTTGCTTTTCTAAACCTAATCAATCTGTGTGGACACTCATCGTGACTATCTTCGTATAAGGAGGTGATCCAGCCCCAGGTTCCCCTAGGGCTACCTTGTTACGACTTCACCCCAGTCATGA
>NZ_JACJFF010000301.1:0-1042 GCF_014164465.1 Vibrio sp. SG41-7
GGGCGTTGTTGCCTAAATCAGTTGAACCTTTTCCAAGATCTGCGATCTGATCCTTTGCGATGATTAGAACGGTGGTGACATGGGCAAAGCGAAAAAGAAGATTACTAACTGGGCGGAATACAATAAGGCTCTGTGTAAACGTGGTTCGGTTACGTTCTGGATAGATGACTCAGCCATAGATGTATGGAAATGCAAAACCCATCATGGCAAGCGTGGTAGAGGCTTTCAGTACTCTGATACAGCGATTGAAACCGCCTTGATGATTAAGGGGATCTTCTCTCTGCCATTGCGTGCTCTTCAAGGCTTTATCGACTCTATCTTTGAGTTATTAGATGTTCCGCTGACATCCCCTGATTACACCAGTATCAGTAAACGTTCGAAAACAGTTCAGGTCAAATATCGTAATAAATCCAGAGGAGCTATTCGCCATATAGCCATTGATTCGACTGGTCTTAAAGTTTTTGGCGAGGGTGAGTGGAAAGTGAAAAAGCATGGTGCAGAAAAACGTAGAACATGGCGCAAACTGCACTTAGCTGTTGATGTAGATACTCACGAAACGATTAGTGCGGAAGTCAGCCTTGTAAATGTTGGCGATAGTGAAGTGCTACCGACGTTGCTCAATCCACTACGCAGAAAGGTCATTGCCGTATCTGCCGATGGAGCATATGACACTAAAAACTGCCATGAGACTCTGAAAAATAAAGGCTGTACCCCGCTAATACAGCCTCGAAAGAATGCGGCACTTTGGGAAGACGGGCATCCCAGAAACGAAGCTGTAGAGGCTCTGAAAAATGGAACAATAGCGGAGTGGAAATCGGAGTCTGGTTACCACTATCGCTCAATATCTGAGACCGCAATGTCTCGATATAAAGGACTAACCAGCGGTAAATTGAGCTTGAGATGTTACAACGCTCAAGTGGGAGAAATCATGGCGAATGTCAAAGCTATAAACAAAGTCATAGGACTAGGTATGCCTGTTAGAAGCTAACGGCTAGTCATATATGGCTTCGTTGATCTTCAAGCTGATTTGATCAACAACGCC
>NZ_JACJFF010000302.1:0-1028 GCF_014164465.1 Vibrio sp. SG41-7
ACGAGCGGCAAGCAGGCATTTTTGGCCACTCTATAAGCAACCACTTCCTGAGTAAACAAGTCGACAACGGGAGACAAGTATACTTTCTGCTCTTTGACTTTGAACTCCGTGACATCAGTTACCCATTTTTCATCGGGTTGAGTCGCACTAAAATCTCTTTCAAGAACGTTGGGAGCTGCTTTTCCTGACTCTCCTCGGTATGAACGATACTTTTTAATCCTGACCGTCGATTTAAGGTTGAGCTGAGCCATAAGCCTTTGAACCGTTTTGTGATTAAGCACGAACCCCTGATTCTTTAGTTCCAAGTGAATACGGCGGTAGCCGTATCGCCCCTTATGTTCATGATAAATTGACCTTATCAACCGCAGCTCACGTTCGTAGCTATTTGGGCGCTTGCTCGTTTGAGCCTGATAATAAAAGACACTTTTTGCCAGCTGTAGAGTATGCAGTAAGTGCTTTAACGGGTACTTGCCTTTAAGAGTTAGAGCTATGACCGCTTTTTCTTTGTTCGACGGTTTTTTTCCTGCTCCAACTCTTCCAACTTTTTTAGAACGGCATTCTCGGTTCGTAAGTAAACCAACTCCTCTTTTAGCTCCTCAAGCGTCATTTCATTATCAGGCTTAGTGGTACGTTGAGGTTGCTGTTTCATTGAGGGTCTTCCTTTCTGGCGCATTTCGAGCCCCTTGATACCGAGCTCATTAAATCGTTTGAGCCAGACAGAGAGTATTCCAGGGGATGAGAGGTTTAATACAGCGCTAGTGTGCGTGAGAGACCATTCATTCGTCCACATTAAATTCAATGCTTTTCGTTTTGTTTGAGCAGTCGCGGCATGCTTAGTTGGTAAAAATGAATCAGTACCATGGATGGAAAAGACTTGAGCCCAATACCGTATCTGTCTTGAAGAAATTGAATATTGTTTTGCTAAGTAGAGAGATGACGTGCCATCTAAGTATTGCTTAGCAATGATACATTTTAGCTCTCGGCTATATTTGGACATAAAAAGACCCCCAATAATTGGTGTCCAACTA
>NZ_JACJFF010000303.1:0-1028 GCF_014164465.1 Vibrio sp. SG41-7
ACGAGCGGCAAGCAGGCATTTTTGGCCACTCTATAAGCAACCACTTCCTGAGTAAACAAGTCGACAACGGGAGACAAGTATACTTTCTGCTCTTTGACTTTGAACTCCGTGACATCAGTTACCCACTTTTCATCGGGTTGAGTCGCACTAAAATCTCTTTCAAGAACGTTGGGAGCAGCTTTTCCTGACTCTCCTCGGTATGAACGATACTTTTTAATCCTGACCGTCGATTTAAGGTTGAGCTGAGCCATAAGCTTTTGAACCGTTTTGTGATTAAGCACGAACCCCTGATTTTTTAGTTCCAAGTGAATTCGGCGGTAGCCGTATCGCCCCTTATGTTCATGATAAATTGACTTTATCAACCGCAGCTCACGTTCGTAGCTATTTGGGCGCTTGCTCGTTTGAGCCTGATAATAAAAGACACTTTTTGCCAGCTGTAGAGTGTGCAGTAAGTGCTTTAACGGGTACTTGCCTTTAAGAGTTAGAGCTATGACCGCTTTTTCTTTGTTCGACGGTTTTTTTCTTGCTCCAACTCTTCCAACTTTTTTAGAACGGCATTCTCGGTTCGTAAGTAGACCAACTCCTCTTTTAGCTCCTCAAGCGTCATTTCATTATCAGGCTTAGTGGTACGTTGAGGTTGCTGTTTCATTGAGGGTCTTCCTTTCTGGCGCATTTTGAGCCCTTTGATACCGAGCTCATTAAATCTTTTGAGCCAGACAGAGAGTATCCCAGGGGATGAGAGGTTTAATACAGCGCTAGTGTGCGTGAGAGACCATTCATTCGTCCACATTAAATTCAATGCTTTTCGCTTTGTTTGAGCAGTCGCGGCATGCTTAGTTGATAAAAATGAATCAGTACCATGGATAGCAAAGACTTGAGCCCAATACCGTATCTGCCTTGAATAAATTGAATATTGTTTTGCTAAGTAGAGAGATGACGTGCCATCTAAGTATTGCTTAGCAATGATACATTTTAGCTCTCGGCTATATTTGGACATAAAAAGACCCCCAATAATTGGTGTCCAACTA
>NZ_JACJFF010000304.1:0-1028 GCF_014164465.1 Vibrio sp. SG41-7
GTGGAGTAGTAGAGGATTTAGAGACCAGTTCTACTTTTATTGGTGTCGGCTATAAATTTTAATTTCGAGACTATAGAGCGGGCCTCAAGATGTCCCTTTTTATTTGCTGAAATCTCCATCATAAATGACTATGGTACTCCCTACGACGCTGCAGGAAGGGGAATAGCCAAAAAGGCACACGCCCCTACGAAATAGCCACGACTCCAAAGAACGTTTTTGTTAAATGCACCTGCCACATCATTAAACTTTCTGCGTATCCTACTTGTTCTCGTTGCTTCTTGTGAATCGACTAATTTTGCGACACTTGGTGTCTTCGGTGATGTTGAAATTAACAGGTGAGCGTGATATCGATCGCAGCTGAACTCCTCAACTCGGCATCAGTTAATCTATAAAACTTAGTGGTATAGTAGAAGCGTTGTCCAAATATGTCAGTGGAAGCCGAGTCCTGAATGCTTAAGTGAGCTTGATCTTATCTGAATACATATTGATATTAAAGCTGTCGAGCAGGTAGTGCTAGCCTGTGGAGCGTAAGTAAAGCGTTAGACTCTCTCGAATTTAAAGCGATGCGCTATGAAACAGGAACCTCCCTCCGAAGTGCCGTAGGTGGGGGATGTAAAGATTGCCAGCTTTGATTTAATAAAAAATTCACAAAAGTTTAGCTTTTGTTTCACAATTTGCGATTGGTGGTCTATCGTAAACATGCTCGCTATGTTGATTAGCTCAACGCTAGGCGTATAGCTCTCACAGACAAGCAAAATAGTCCTTGTCGTTTTTACTGCTACCCAATCAATCTCTTCAATAAATGTTAGCAAATTACCATAGATAGTAACTAGTGTGCTCATCTTCTAGTCAATAAGATATACGAGGTAAACAATGTCACGTGTTTTAGGTATGGTTTTAGCTGGTGGAGAAGGCTCTCGATTGAGACCTTTAACTGAATCTCGAAGCAAACCCGCGGTTCCTTTCGGAGGGAGCTATCGATTAATTGATTTTGCTTTAAATAACTTTGTTAACGCGGATTTACTGAA
>NZ_JACJFF010000305.1:0-1017 GCF_014164465.1 Vibrio sp. SG41-7
TGCCAACTGAAAATATCGTCGAGTTCTTGCTTGGACTCTCGAACCGGACGATGCATGTCTTTTGGGTATTGAGCGGGCTTAGCAAAGCGATGGTTAAAATCGGCGATGAAGTAGGGAAGCCAGGCGTTGGCTTGTTCGATGGTGTCGATACATCTCTTTAACCAGTCGGTCTTGCAGCGTGAGGTTGGCTCGCTCAACGCGGCCTTTGGCTTGGGAGCTGTTGGCACAGATGAGTTCTATGGCCAGTTCTTTCAACACGCGCCCGTATTGAGTTTGGCCAACTTGTTTGTGTTTCTCCTGATTCACTCGAAAAATAGAGTGCTTGTCACTGTAAAATGCGATGGGCTTGCCGTGCTCATTGAGGTATTCACGCGTGGTCATCATGTAGTCAAACGCGGATTCTGTCTCGCTGAATCTTAGGTTCATCAGACGGCCAGTCGCATCATCAATGAACACCAATAGGCAGCATTTGTCGCTGCGGCCCTAAAACCAGTCATGATGTGAGCCATCTATCTGAATCAATTCTCCAAGACAGTCTCGACAGTAACGAGGTTGATAGACTCTAGGTTTTCGTTGTGAGTGCGGGATCCAAAGGTTGTCGGCAATCATCCATTGGCGAAGTGTCTCTAACGAGATAGCTAAATTATGATTTTCTATGATCTTTTCACGTGCAAATGTGGGCGAGAAATCAGAATAGTGTTTATGGATAGTCGAAAGAATCTCTTTGCGATATTCGTCAGAATAACGCCGATTACTGGGTTTACCTCTAGAAGCATGGGTTAAACTAGCCGCACCATGTTCACGTAGTTTGTTCATTAACCTTTGAACTTGACGCTCACTTAACGAAAGTATCTCTGCCGCATCAGTACGACGCAAACGATGTTCACAGACGTCTTGAATAACTTTGAATCGACTAATTTCTTTTTCACTCATGGCAATCAACATCTCAGTAGTCCTTAGTAACCGAAGCTGGTACATGAAATGTAGTCAGCAACCAGTACTAAGGTGACATTTTAA
>NZ_JACJFF010000306.1:0-967 GCF_014164465.1 Vibrio sp. SG41-7
ATGCGATCGCATTAAAGCTGTGTTACTTACTTCTGAAGGTTGGAGTCAGGCTATGATTTCTCAAGCCCTTCGTATTCATGAATCGACTGTCGCTCGCCATCTCAGCGACTATACGCTCTCAGAAAAGCTTAAGCCTGAAAATGGGGGCAGCCAAAGCAAACTTTCAGCTACTCAAACCATGCATCTTATCGAACATTTGACTGAGCATACCTATTCCCATACTCATCAAATTGTCGTGTATGTTAAGGAGGAGTTTGGTCTTAGCTATACGGTTTCAGGCATGAATAAATGGCTTCACCACAATGGGTTCAGCTACAAGCAACCAAAAGGTGTTCCACACAAGTTTGATGAAACAAAACAGCAAGCGTTCATCGAAGCTTACGAAGCCTTAAAGGCAAGTTGCGGCGAGGATGAGTCGATAGTTTTTATCGATGCCGTTCATCCAACACTGTCGACCAAAATCTCCCATGGTTGGATACGCACGGGTCAAGATAAACTGTTAGAAACGACAGGTAATCGTAGCCGACTGAATATTATTGGCGCACTGAACCTGTCAGATATTGGGTCAACCATTGTTAGTGACTACGACAGCATCAACAGTGAAAACATTGTCCATTTCTTCTGCAAACTCAGAGAGAGCTACCCGCTAAATCACAAGCTCCATATCATTTTGGATGGAGCAGGATATCACCGCAGTGATTTAGTTAAAGATGCGGCATTTGTGCTTAATATTGAGCTGCATTACCTTCCCCCATACAGCCCAAATCTCAATCCGATAGAGAGGCTTTGGAAGGTAATGAACGAGAAGTCGAGGAATAACGTTTACTTCAAAAGTAAACGTGACTTCAAGGAAGCCATAGACCAATTTTTTACTGTAACTCTTCCAGAGATTGCAGGTTCGTTGACGTCTCGAATCAATGACAATTTTCAGGTGTTTAAGCCTGCATCTTCAAGTTGATTGGGTATA
>NZ_JACJFF010000307.1:0-965 GCF_014164465.1 Vibrio sp. SG41-7
GGGACAATAAAGGTGATCAAGGATTAGTACAAAGTGAGATCCTTCAAGCCGGCTCTAATTTCCCATTGAACGATCAAGAAGGCAATCCGGTCTTCTATCAACAAAGTGTCAATAAAAAATTCTACGATGACATCGTCAAACACGGATTAAACAATAGCCAATGTGTCGCCAATATTGATAGGGGGAAAACACCGTTTGAAATATCCCCAGGCTCCACTGAAGTAAAAACCTCGTGGAAATTAATCTCTAATAACGACAACCCTGAAAAATTTTTCACTATCCACAGAGATGTTGAGATCGACGGGGTAGTAAGGAGTAATGTTCTAATGGGCTTGGTTGGGATTCATGTAGTGCGAAAAACAAGGAATCATCCTGAATTCATTTGGACCACATTTGAACACAAAGAAAACGCTCCTGATTGTGCTGATGTTCCTAACCTATCAAATTTTGAAAAATCAGGTAAATGGACGTTTTTCAACCCAATGTCCTTTCAGAAAGCAAATACTTACTTCCCTGGTAAACCTACCCAAGTCTGTAGAGAAACACCCTATGGAGTTGGTGTTTTAACGAAAACTGAAGTAGCTAAAGATATAAAAGCGCTTAACGAGGCAATGTCACATTATTACCAATCACGTAAATCTGTTTGGTCTAACTACTTCCTTGTGGGTACATCTTGGACAGCCTCAAACGAAAGTGATTTGAATAAAGGAGAGATCCCTCCCACTTGGAAAAATGAAATAGGGGGTTCGAAGTTATTATCAAACAGTACAATGGAGACCTATGTCCAAAACCCTCAATGGTTTGCTTTAGTGCATCCTAAAGAAGATAGGGGCTGTTTTACTTGTCATAAATATGACCCTTTAACAAAGAAAGCCTTACATTTAAGCCATATGTTTAATGCGGCCCAAGATTACGGTCAGTGTTTTCTTTAAGGCTTGATTTAGAACCTAAAAATTGAAACTTCC
>NZ_JACJFF010000308.1:0-965 GCF_014164465.1 Vibrio sp. SG41-7
GGAAGTTTCAATTTTTAGGTTCTAAATCAAGCCTTAAAGAAAACACTGACCGTAATCTTGGGCCGCATTAAACATATGGCTTAAATGTAAGGCTTTCTTTGTTAAAGGGTCATATTTATGACAAGCAAAACAGCCCCTATCTTCTTTAGGATGCACTAAAGCAAACCATTGAGGGTTTTGGACATAGGTCTCCATTGTACTGTTTGATAATAACTTCGAACCCCCTATTTCATTTTTCCAAGAGGGAGGCACCTCTCCTTTATTTAAATCACTCTCGTTTGAGACTGTCCAAGATGTGCCCACAAGGAAGTAGTTAGACCAAACAGATTTACGTGATTGGTAATAATCTGACATTGCCTCGTTAAGCGCTTTTATATCTTTAGCTACTTCAGTTTTCGTTAAAACACCAACCCCATAGGGTGTTTCTCTACAGACTTGAGTAGGTTTACCAGGGAAGTAAGTATTCACTTTCTGAAAGGACATTGGGTTGAAAAATGTCCATTTACCTGATTTTTCAAAATTTGATAGGTTAGGAACATCAGCACAATCAGGAGCGTTTTCCTTGTGTTCAAATGTGGTCCAAATGAATTCAGGATGATTCCTTGTTTTTCGCACTACATGAATCCCGACCAAGCCCATTAGAACATTACTCCTTACTGCCCCGTCGATCTCAACATCTCTATGAATAGTGAAAAATTTTTCAGGGTTGTCGTTATTAGATATTAATTTCCATGAGGTTTTTACTTCAGTGGAGCCTGGGGATATTTCAAACGGTGTTTTCCCACTGTCAATATCGGCGACACATTGGCTATTGTTTAATCCGTGTTTGACGATGTCATTGTAGAATTTTTTATTGACACTTTGTTGATAGAAGACCGGATTGCCTTCTTGATCGTTCAATGGGAAATTAGAGCCGGCTTGAAGGATCTCACTTTGTACTAATCCTTGATCACCTTTATTGTCCC
>NZ_JACJFF010000309.1:0-965 GCF_014164465.1 Vibrio sp. SG41-7
CTCAAGATTGCCTCAGCCCCATCAAGGCTCCACCTAGCTCCTGTGATATCTAATCTATCATTTATCAGATGCCGACAAGCTCCTTCGATAACACCACTTGCTATCGGATATCCACACTCTAGTGCAATACCATACTCAAGCTGTTTTTTATTCTTTAGTAAGTAGCGTCGACATTTGTCGATATTTTCTCGATTGACCAAGCGTCTCTTTGTTGCACATATCCCAAGCCCTTTTGCTACCTGTGAAGCCTTCCCTCTTAAAATCTCCAGTGCTTTATATTCCACCCATTCTTCGACTAACTCATCTCCCTTATCAAACAGACACCATGCAGCCTTCCACAGGTACTCTAGTACATGGATGAAATCCAAAATTATGGTGACTGTGACATTATGCTTTTTGGCGACTCGATTGACTTGCTTCATTTGATGAGGGTGACCGTCAACCAGTACGATCCATTGACGTTTTTGCTCGGGGTCTCGCTGTAAAGCCTCTAAGAAAGCATCTTCTATGACCGATTCTGAACCTTTTTTTAAACTGGCCCAGACACGCTTATTTCTTGGGGGGACTCTAAAACCATGAACGTTACTTTCTTCACTTCTTTGCATGATTGATTCAGCCGTTCTCGGGCAAGCTTTAGTTGTATAAACTGAAGCGACTTGAGCCATTCGTTTTCGGTCTTTTTTTTCTCCAGCACTCAGTCTGCTTTTGAGTTTCTGTTTTTTTGCGGCTTTCTTTGTACACTCTCTTAAACTGTTTGGTTGCATCACGATGCCTTTGGCATCAGTGGTTATCACCAATAAATCTCGTGTATCTTCTGGGTGTATATACCTTTTTTGAAAGTAATCATCGAAATCTTGGGCGACATCTTGAATGACCTGCATCGTCTGTCGTTTAGGGATATGCCCCCCTGTTGTACTATCTATACTAGTAACGGCATCGTCATAAGAGCCTCTTATCGCTTCAGC
>NZ_JACJFF010000030.1:0-49611 GCF_014164465.1 Vibrio sp. SG41-7
CGAGTAGAATCGTGCATCTGCTCGAGTTGCAGCTTTTGTTGAGGAGTCAGTGTAATTTTCATGGGTCTTAGCATGATCCTGATTTTATCGAAAATCAAGCACCTTCATTGATCACGGGTATATAACCCTATAAAGATTAGAGTTATATACGATTGGGATATTGAAGGAAATTGACTCAATAACCTGTGTTTCAGTTAATCGAAACATGTCGCAAATTTATTGATGACAGAATCAAGGATTTTTATGAAAAGAGTGATAACACTGTTCGGTTTGGCTTACTTCTCGTGCTCTGTGCTCGCTGTTGAAAAGACAGTCGATTGCGAGAATGCGATGAATACCATAGAGATCAATCACTGTGCTGCAATTGAGTTGGAAACTGCACAAGTGGAACTTGAACAATATCTTGAAGCGAGCTTTGAGCACAACGATTATGATGCTGAGCTGGTGGCGTCAATTAAGAAGGCTCAGGAGAGCTGGCAGGCGTACATGTCGGCTCATTGTAGCTCTGTGTACACCCAATGGCGTGATGGTTCAATACGAGGCCTTATGGCGCTTTCCTGCAAGACAACGTTAACCAAGCAGCGTACGCATGAAGTGTGGGCAAATTTCTTAACCTACATGGACAGCACTCCACCAGTTTTGCCAGAGCCTAAATTAGCGCCGTAGGCAGATTTGAAATGCGTACAGGACTGTGCTCCTGCTTCAACCTTTGGCGTGCTAATAAGAAAGCGATAGGGGATTTTCTTACTCTGTCGTTCTTAGTTCTTAGTCTCTAGTTTGAAGTATTAAAGCTTGAAGCGTTACAGTTTGAAGTATTACCTAGCAAGGATTCGATTTTGAATAATGTCAGCGTCACCCTTGTTCAGCTTGAAGTTGAATATAAAAACAAACAAAAGAACATTGAGTCGGTCTCTGATCTTTTGGAAGCGGAATCGACAGTCGGGGATGTCACTCTGTTACCTGAATTGTTCACTACTGGGTATATTTTTAACGATGCTGAAGAAATTCATGAACTGGCTGAAGACTTCAACGACAGCAGTACTATTGATTCGTTAACTCAGCTTGCAGCGAAGCATCACACCTTGATTGTTGCTGGTATTGCAGAGAAAGATAGCGGCCAATATTACAATAGCGTCGTGGTGGTTGATGGTTCAGGTTTACTTCATAAATACAGAAAAGTCAGTCAAACCAAATTCGACAAACAGTATTTTTCACGTGGGTGTGAGCTCCTTACATTTGAGCTCAAGGGCTTAAAGTTTGGTGTTGCGATTTGCTTTGATATTTGGTTCCCGGAGATCATGAGGGCGTATCAGTCGGTCGACGTTATTCTGCACCCGGCCAACTTTGGCGGTCACCACAGCTTTGCTATTGCTCAAGCGAGAGCTTTAGAAGAGGGGTGTCATGTCGTGACGTGTAATCGCGTTGGGCAGGATGTGGTTGATGCGTTTACCGCGACTTATTGTGGTAGCAGTAGAACCTATTCACCAAAGGGAGATTTAATGCTTCAGCTCAACGACAAGCAATCTGTAGAAACTGTGAGTATTCAAGATCTCTCGATTGCGCCGCAATATAATGGTATTGATGTCGAAGATGAGGTCCAGCAAATAACCGCCCTGTTAAACCGTTAGACCGTTAAATCGTTAGAACAAAGACTAGAGCGACATAAGATCGAAAAGCGCAAAGTGATTAAACCTTGCGCTTTGGTTTGAGAGTGGATTTTTTAAGTTTTATCATTCATTTGAGTCTGGCGCTCAATCGAATTAACCGCTTTCATCCGCTGAGCTTGATGTATGTTGACCGTAAGTCGATTGAGCAGCTTTTGCAGCAGTTCAATATCAGGCAGTTGCTGGTCTTTTGCTTGCACTTCTAGCTCTAATGCCTGCTTAGAAAGCATGTTGAGACCTAAGTTTAACGACATACCTTTAATGGAGTGCAGGGTGCGACATAGTGGCTCTAACTCCTTCGATAAATAGTATTCGATGACTCGATCAACAGACTGTTCGAACTCAATAATGGTTGAATCGATAAGTAAGCTAAATCCTTCCGTGTCGTCTTTAAGTATGCGTATCACTTCTGACTGACTTATCTCTTCTTCTGTTAATCTCAGTGTTTCAATTGGCTTGCGATGAAGTTCGACGATGTTTTTGATGTCACTCGAGCTTTCGGTTTTTATTTGCTTAGGTAATCGATTCGAAAATTGTTGCAGGGCGTCGAAAAAGCTCTCTTGTTGCAGAGGTTTAGTCAGAATATGGTCGACACCGGCTTGAATGAAGTTGTCATGAGCTTCACGGAAAACATCGGCCGTGTAGGCGAATATCAAGGTGTCGAGTTTTAGTTTCTCGCGGATGTACTGAGTGGTCTCGATCCCGTTCATTTCCGGCATGTGATTGTCCATCAAGATCAGATCGTATTGATTGGTTTTGAGGCGTTCAATTGCCAATTTGCCATTCTCCGAAAGATCAACATGATGGCCGAGCTTTTCACAGAAGCCTTGTGCCACGATCGCATTAATACGATTGTCTTCCACCAATAAAATACGCAATGAATCACAAGTCAGGTTTTCTGTATTGATTACTGGTGTGACGATATCCCCTGTTTTTCCTTCTTGCCAAGCGATAGGTAGAGAGACTTGGAATTTTGTGCCAAGCCCAACAGCGCTCGTCAGTGTTATTTCACCATTCATTAGACTGACTAGATTCTTAACGATCGCGAGTCCAAGCCCCGTCCCGCCAAACTTTCTTGTGGTTGAAGTGTCAGCTTGTTCAAACGAATTAAAGATTTGCTCGTGTTTGTCCTTTGGAATGCCAATACCCGTGTCTGTTACCGTGAGAATAAGTTGGTTGTTTGGTCTGTTGAGATCCGCTTGAATGGATACGTGACCTTCTTTAGTAAATTTGGTCGCATTACCGCCCAAGTTGAACATGATCTGACGTAATCTTGCACAGTCTCCGATCAGCTGGATGCTTGTTGGTATATTATTTTCGATTAACAGGCGAATGCCTTTTTCATCGGCCAAGGGTTTAAGCGCGCTACGTACAGGTTGTATTACTTGGACAAAATTAAAGGGTGCAAAGTCTAACTCAAGTTTATTTTCTTCCACTTTCGAGAAATCTAATATGTCGTTGAGTATCGTCATTAAATGATGGCCAGAATCGAGAATGAGATCGATGTTCTCTTTTGTTTCCGGCTCTTGGGTTTGGCTGGCAATGATCTGGGAGATACCAAGTACTCCATTCATTGGCGTTCGAATCTCGTGGCTCATGGTCGACAGAAACTCGCTCTTAGCCTTTACAGCCGCTTCTGCTTTGGTTCTTTCTTCGACTAACTCCTGATTTTTCTCTCGCATTTCGCTGTCATTTTTTACGAGGTTTGTTGTCATTTTTTGAAAGCTTTGTGTGAGGAGAGCCACTTCGTCTTGGCTGTCGTTCTTTGAACCAAGTTCGAGAGTCGCAGCGCCTTGTTTCAAATGGCCAGCGGCAACTTGGTTCGCTGCTTGAAGTAGAGTGTGTAATCTTCGTTTAATTCGCTTGGACGACCACGTAGCGACAAGGAGTGAGATAAACACCGAAAACAGTGTTCCCAGAATGAGTACATAACTGGTTTGATTGGCTGAGCTTTCGGACTTGGCGACTCTGACACTGATAAGTTGTTGTTCAATTTCAATAAATTGAGCAATCTCTTGACGGACCTCATCAATCAGTTTTTTTCCGGTTTGCTGCTGAGTGAGATAGACAACACTTTGCATTTCAGCTTCACCTCTGTTCACGAGGTTGCGCTGCATGATCTCTTTCTCTCCTGATTTTTCTAGCCATGTGTTGTGGATAGCATCAATTCGATTAAGGCGTTCTACTTGAGGTGGGTTGTCACTCACTTGAGTCGCAAGGGTTTGAATTTTTTGAGGCCATACATCAAGTGCCAAGTAGTAGGGTTCTAAAAAAACGAGGTCACCGGAGATCAGATAGCCACGCTGAGCCGTTTCCATGTCTACTGTTAAGCTGAGAAGTTCTTGAGCCCGAGCGATGGCTTTGTGTGTATGAACGACCCAATTATTGTCTTTCACAATATTTCGGGTGTTGTCATGAACAGAAAAAGCAACGATAAGCATCAAAGCGATAGGAATAAAAAAGCTAACCAATAGCTTCTTCTGTAGGGATATGTTGTCAAACCAACCCGCGATCATAAAACAGCGCTCTCCATGTCGATGTCATTTCATTGTTAGTGTAGATGATAATCAGTAGCTAAGTGCGTAAATAGTTGCTAAGCGCGCAAATGCATACGTTGGGGGTGTAAGTCCTGCATATAAAGGGTATTTATGGAGCAAGTAAGAGTCGTAATTATGTGCCAAAGACAAAAAAGCTAGCCCGAATAAGCTAGCTTTCAACTGTATCATGGGCAGGTTGAGCCCTAAATCGCTTTTACGCTGCTTCGCTCTACAAGAGTCGGTTCTAGTTCAACGACTTGCGGGTAGGCGTCTGGCGTTTGTAGTCGGCTTAGCAGGGTATCGACCGCCGCTTTGCCTAAACGGTGCTTTGGCTGGTGGATTGTGCTTAAAGCGGGTGTCATGTACTTAGATAAGTGGATGTCATCGTAGCCAATGATAGACAGGTCATTTGGAATCAATATGCCATCTTGAGCTGCCGCATGAATCACACCCATCGCCATCATGTCGTTACTAACGAACAAGGCCGAAGGCATTTGACCACGAGCTTTCAATGTTTGGTAAGAATCAAAGCCACCATCGCATTCGAAGTTTGATTCAACAATCCACTTAGGGTTGATCTCTAAATTCGCTTCTTCCATTGCTTGTTTATAGCCTTGATAACGAGAAGAGGCTTGGTTGCGATGCAGTGGGCCAGTAATACAGCCAATATCCGAGTGACCATTATCGATCAGGTGTTTGGTTGCCATGTAGCCACCTTGATGCGAGTTGTCTTGGATTTTATCACTTGCGAACAGCATTGGCCCCCAGTCCATTACCACGACAGGTAACTCTGGGTAGCGCTCGAACACATCGATATGTTGACCTTCAAGCGTTGAACACATCAGCATCAAGCCATCAACACGCTTTTGCAGCAAGGTGTCGATCGAGGATTTCATGCGTTCGCTATCGCCTTCTGTATTACACAAGATAAGGTTGTAGCCTTTCTCATAACAACGACGTTCAACACCTTTCACTACTTCACCAAAGAATGGGTTGGTAGAGGTGGTAACCAGCATGCCCAAGGTTTTGGTTTGCTTCATTTTTAAGCTGCGAGCTAATGCAGACGGCGCGTAGTTGAGTTCTTTGGCCGCACTGTTTACACGCTCAGCAATCTCTTCGCTGACAAAACGTGACTTGTTCATCACATGGCTCACGGTAGACGTTGAAACCTTTGCAACCCGAGCGATGTCTTTCATTGTTGCCATATAAAATCCTTGTGGGAATCACTTTTCCACGTTGGGCGATATTCTGCCTGAAAACAGGGGCTTATGCTTGATATTTGTTGTTACCGAATTTGAAGGCTTACATCCGTTAACTACGGTTTAGCTCAAGAGTTAAACCTTCAAATAGGTATCAAGCTAAGCAGACAGTTGCTCTGCCAAAAACGCATCGGTTTCAGCACGGCTTGGAATCGACGTTTGAGCGCCAAAGCGAGTCACTGAAATGGCAGCGGCAGCGTGAGCAAACTTAATCGCGCGTTCTAATGGCATGTCTTCAAGCAAGCCTGTGACTAATGCGCCATTGAAAGTATCACCAGCAGCGGTTGTGTCCGTAGCTTCAACGCGGAAGCCTGCGATTAATTCACCTTCGCTAGCTTCATTACCTTGACCACGATGACTCACCCAAACGCCTTTCGCGCCTAGCGTGATCATTACCGTTTCGATGCCTTTAGCATGCAGAGCCAAAGCTGCCTGATGAGCAGATGCGTTGTCCGTCACGGTAATGCCCGTCAGCACTTCTGCTTCGGTTTCGTTGGGTGTGATCACATCAACACAAGCAAGCAGTGAATCCGATAATGGACGAGCAGGAGCCGGGTTAAGAATCACTTGCGTGCCGCTCTCTTTTGCTACTTTTGCTGCGTATTCAATGCCTTCAATTGGCGTTTCAAGCTGAGTCAGCAGGTACTTAGCACCGCGAATCTTCTCTAGATGCGGTTCGATTTGGTCGCAAGTCAGCTTGTTGTTGGCTTCCGCAGAGAGACAAATGCTGTTTTCGCCCGTTGCTGATACTTGGATCATCGCGATGCCCGTCGGTGTGTTTTCTGCAACGATCACACCGTCGATGTTGATGCCATCTTTGGCGAAGTCTTGACGAATATTGATCCCAAATGGGTCGTCACCAACACAGGCGATAAAGCCAATGTCTGCGTTTAATCTTGCTGCAGCGACCGCTTGGTTTGCGCCTTTGCCGCCAGGGATGACCTGATAGTTACCGCCAATCAAGGTTTCACCCGGACGAGGGAACGAAGGAACTTGCAGTACGTGGTCAGCGTTAACGCTACCTAAAACAATCAGTTGAGTCATGATACGAGCCTTATGATATATCGTATTTGAAAATGCATGGGTCTTTCTCATTACGTAAATTGCTCGCCTTGTTAGACGGCTTATGAGAAACAGCGATGCACTGTCGGAGTTTTACTTTTTGTCTTGAGCCAATGAGCTAATGAGTTAAGCAAAGCAGGGGATAGGGGACCCCTGCTTTATATCGCGTTATCTAGTCACTATTACTTAGCGATGATTTTTAGAGGTACTGGTACGTACTCGTCTACTGTCTCGCCTTTCAGTACTTTGTCTGCCATTTCAACACCTAAAGAACCGATTAGGTCAGGTTGTTGTGCAACCGTTGCGCCAAGTAGGCCACGGTTAACAGCAGCGATGCCGTCTTCAGTGCCATCAAAGCCAACGATCATTACGTCTTTACCTGAAGCTTGAACAGCGCGAAGTGCACCTAGTGCCATTTCATCGTTTTGAGCGAATACTGCTTGTACGTCTGGGTTAGCAGCAAGCAAGTTTTCCATTACGTTCAGGCCTTTAGTACGGTCGAAATCAGCAGGTTGGCTTGCTAGAAGCTCTAGGTCGCTGCCGTTTACTGCGTTCATGAAGCCTTCACCACGTTCACGAGCAGCAGAAGTACCAGCAATACCTTCAAGTTGGATTACTTTTGCTTTCTCGCCTACTTTTTCCATGATGAAGTGACCTGCCATTTCGCCGCCGATTACGTTATCAGAAGCGATGTGGCTCACTACGTCACCACGACTTGCGCCACGGTCTAGCGTTAGTACAGGGATGTTTGAACGGTTAGCAATGCGAATAGCGTTAGACACAGCATCTGAATCTGTAGGGTTAATCAGGATTGCCTTAACACCACGAATGGTTAGATCTTCAATGTTCGAAAGCTCTTTGCTTGGGTCGTTTTGAGAATCAAGAACGATAAGCTTGTAGCCTAGCTCTTCAGCTTTCGCTTCTGCGCCATCTTTCATGGTTACGAAGAATGGGTTGTTCAATGTAGACAGAACGATTGCCATTGTATCTTGCGCCTGTGCAGACACAGATACCGTTGTAGAAAGAAGAGCAGCAGAAATAAGAGTCGCTAATTTTTTCATGGTGTAAGTCCTTTGTGTAGGGTGAGCTAGGAGGTGAGTCCTAGCTCGTAGTTACATTATTTATAGATTCTAATATTTAAAGGTAAAACAGGGTGTTACTTGTATTAACCTAGAGTGTGAATAGGTTTTATTTGTTTTTGTTGTCGACCAATACCGCCAGAAGAATAACCACTGCTTTTGCAATCATCTGGTAGTAAGAAGATACGTCTAATAGGTTTAGGGCGTTGTTTAGGAAGCCGATAATCAGAGCACCAATCAATGTGCCCATGATGCGGCCACGACCGCCGGCTAAGCTTGTTCCACCCAATACTACTGCGGCGATGGCGTCTAGCTCATAACCCATACCTGCGGTAGGCTGAGCTGATGACAAACGAGATGCCACGATGATGCCTGCAACCGCTGCTAACAGACCACAGATTGCGTAAACGCCGATTTTTACTTTGTCTACGTCGATGCCAGACAGGCGAGTTGCTGATTCGTTGCCACCCAGTGCGTAAACGTAGCGACCAAAACGTGTGTGGTTAAGTAGGTACCATACTGCAGCGAATACCACGGCCATGATCCATACTGGAACTGGGATGCCCATTGCGTAGCCTGTACCGAACCAAGCGAACGCGTCTGCTGTGTCAGTAAAGCCAGTCGAGATAGGACGACCATCTGTGTAAACCATGGTTACGCCGCGCAATAGAGTCATTGTTACAAGCGTTGCAATGAAGGCTTGAACCTTACCCTTGGCGATAATCACGCCACTGATCGCACCCAATGCTGCGCCTGCTACTAGAGCGGTTGGCACTGCGATCATCACTGGGATTTCCATGCCAATCATGCTGGCTGCGAAAGCACCACAAAGTGCCAGTACAGAGCCGACACTCAAGTCGATACCCGCGGTTAAGATAACCAGTGTCATACCTACTGCGATAATGGCGTTAATCGAAGTTTGGCGTAGGATATTGAGGATGTTATCGACGGTGAAAAAGTTTGGGTTTAAGAATGAAACGACAACAATCAGGAAGATCAAAGCAATCAATGACTTTTGATCAATCAGCCACTCTTTGCTGATTAACGGTTTTTTCTTTGGAGCTTCAGTTGTTTTGCTCATGGTTTTAGTACTCATGCTGCGTCCTCGTTGATCTTTTTACCGACCGCACACGCCAGTAATAATTCTTGGTTTGCTTCTTTAGCATCAAATTCACCGCTTACACGGCCTTCATGCATCACCATGATGCGGTCACTCATTCCTAACACTTCTGGCATTTCAGACGAGACCAAAATGATGCTCATGCCGTCGGCTTTAAATTTATTAATGAGTTGGTAAATCTCTTTCTTCGCACCGACATCGACACCACGAGTGGGTTCATCGAGAATCAGTACTTTTGGTTTGGTCATCAAGCCTTTAGCGATAGCCACTTTCTGTTGGTTACCACCAGATAGGTTGCCAATTATTTGTTCGCGAGTCGGGGTTTTGATGTTGAAAAGCTTGATGAAGTCATCGACTGCAATCACTTCATCTTTATGTTGGATTTGACCTTTCTTAGTCAGCAGATCCAGTGCACATAACGACATGTTTTCTTTCACTGAAAGTCCTAGCACAAGGCCATCGCCTTTACGGTCTTCAGAGATGTAAGCAATGCCATTGGCCAAGCCATCTTTCGGGCTTACAGGGTTAATGGTTTTGTTTTCTAGGTTGATGACGCCGCGCTCACTTGGAAGGGCACCGTAAATCACTTTCATCAGTTCAGTTCGGCCTGCACCCATAAGGCCAGATACACCCAGGATTTCGCCGCGCTTTATAGTAAAGCTCACGTCATGAACACCAGAACCCGTCAGGCCAATCACTTCAAGACAGGTTTCACCGTGGCTCTGCCCGATACGTGGGTATTGTTCGTCTAGCTTACGGCCAACCATCATTTCGATTAGGCCATCTTCGTCGGTGTCTTTAACTTCACACTGACCAATGAACTTACCGTCACGAAGCACGGTGATGTCATCGCAAACCTCAAAGATCTCTTTCAAGCGGTGAGAGATGTAAACAATGCCGCAGCCTTCAGAACGCAGCTCGTTAATCACCTTAAATAGAGACTCGGTTTCGGTATCGGTAAGCGCATCAGTTGGTTCATCCATAATGATGACCTTAGATTCAAACGATAGGGCTTTTGCGATCTCTACCATTTGTTGCTCACCAAGGCTCAACTGGCCTAAAGGTGTTTTCGAGCTGTGTTTCACGTTAAGGCGTTTAAGTAGCTTGTCGGCTTCTTGGTACATCTCGTTCCACAAGATGCGACCCATGGTGCCCGTGATTTCACGCCCTAAGAAGATGTTCTCGGCGATGGTTAACTCAGGAATTAGGTTCAGTTCTTGGTGAATGATACTAATGCCTGCTTGTTGAGAGTCACGCGGTCCTTTAAATGCAGCCGGTTTTCCTTGGTAAGCGATAGTGCCGCTGTCCAAATGATAGATACCCGTAAGCACTTTCATAAGCGTGGATTTACCTGCACCGTTTTCACCCATTAACGCCATTACGCGTCCTGGGTAAACGTTGAGGCTTGCCTTATCCAGTGCTTTCACACCAGGGAAGGCTTTCTCAATTGAGCTAAGTTCTAAAATGGCTTGAGTCATGTCGGTTCCTTTACTCGGGGCCAGTTGTATTTGGTTGTGTCTATCTTTTTTCAGCAATGACGCTGGACTGTCGTTGCGTTTCGCATGAGCTAAAACGTTACGCCAGCTTGGAAAATAACATTTGCGTATGGTGTGCATTCACCAGTGCGAATCACCGCGCGGCTTTCATGCGTACGCTCTTTGAATTCTTCATGAGTGATGTAAGTAATCGAAAGCGGTTTGCCGCAACGCGCTTCTTCTGTCTTGATCAAATCAATCAGCGCAGCGTGATGGTCTGGGCTTACTTTCGCAAACTCTTCTGCGATTACAACGCCTTCAATTTGAGATTCATCCAGCATGGTTTTTACTGTCTGCTGAAAACTTGGAACACCGTGAGTCAAAGCAAGGTCTATGCGAGTCACATGATCCGGAATCGGCAACCCTGCATCACAAATCGTGATTTCATCTGTATGGCCAAGAGTCGCCACTAGGTAAGAGAGCTCAGAGTTTATTAGGGTACTTTTTTTCATATCACGACCTATCGAAAAATAACGTTTAATGGGTTGAGAACAACTCAAGAAAAGCCATCGAAACGTTTCGATAGTGATAATAGTGTGTGATTTATCATTTGCACGTTTGATTGTTTTAGAGTGTGATAACGATCATCGAAACGTTTCGATGGGGCGTTTTTTGGTGATCGCAATCACTTTCATCGGCAATTAAGAAGGTAAGGCAACGTAACGTTAACTTAAGGCAAAGGGAGCTAAAGTTTATTCACCGGAACATTTTGAACAGATTCTATAGGGGAGGTTTTAAGGGGTGTTTCTATTGCAACATATCCAGCTTCATTGGTATTGGGTATGACGAACAACGTATAGCCATATCGAGGAATCGTAACAATTTTGATGTTAGATGCTCTCAAGCGAACAAAAACATTCCTTAAGCAATAAATGACATTGGTTAGTGCTTGTGTCGGCACCGTTTCGTTTCCCCAACATGCGTTCACGATGTCTTTTCTAGGGATGGGTTGTCCGGCGCTTTTCGACAGTAGACAAAGCACGGAAAACAAGTGGTGACGTAAATAGATCTTGTTCCCCTGTTTGTTAGTGATGTTTCGAGTATCTACATTAAGAGTTAGGTCGCCAAAGTGGATTTCGTTATTCATTGTTTTTCGATCTTTCTCATTCTTCATTGTGGAGGAGTGGGTTGGGATAGCAGATAA
Organism: Vibrio sp. SG41-7; assembly: GCF_014164465.1. Taxonomy (NCBI): domain Bacteria; kingdom Pseudomonadati; phylum Pseudomonadota; class Gammaproteobacteria; order Vibrionales; family Vibrionaceae; genus Vibrio; species Vibrio sp. SG41-7. The sequence continues at coordinate 11,401 of NZ_JACJFF010000030.1, forward strand.
AGCGCGCGGATTATGCAAAATAACGTCACTGTTGAAAGTAAGCATGCGTAAGTCTGTACGAATAAAATCTAAAAATGGGATGGTTTGAAAATTGATGGGAGGTTTTTTTAAGAAATAGATGGATTTTATTTGTCGATTATTCAAATGGTTATTTAGCTATAACTGATTGTGTTGTATGAGATTACAAAGTGATTATATATTTATTTATTTTTTTGTTTTCTGTGAGCTTAACCTGCTTGCCAATTCGACGGGGTGTCGGATAACTCTAACAAGATTGTGCAGCATAGGAAGGCGTAACAATCTTGATTTGCATTAAGTAAGGTCAAGCCGTAATGAACAAAAAATTTCTTCTAAGCATCGCAATGATGTCAGTATTTTCAGCAAACAACGTAATGGCAGCGGACAGCGGTTTCTACCTAGGTGGTGCAATCGGTACGTCTGGTGTGGATGACGGTGGCATGTTTGATTCTGTAAATGTACCCGTTAGCTTTGAAGCAGAAGACAACACATATCGTTTGATTGCAGGTTACAAATTTAATCGCATCGTTGCGATTGAAGCGCAATACACGGACTTTGGTGATGTTGTTGCTAAATCACCAGGTCGCAATGATGGTTTCACTTGGACACCTCAAATCTTTTCAGTAACGGCTAATCTTGGTTACACGTTTGATAATGGCGTTCGTCCGTTTGGTACTATCGGTTTATCGACTATTGATCTAGACATGAAGCTTGCAGACGGCTCTCGCCCTTCAGAAAGTGGTTTTGATGATACGGGAGACGGCATCCGTATGGGTGTTGGTGTTGAATATACACCACCTACAATATCTTCTTTGAGCTTTCGTCTAGCGTACGAAGCCGATGCTTTTGACATCGAAGATGACGACAACGGACACAAGACAGAAGAAACCGTTGTTCTGGACTCTTTTTACTTAGGCGCAATGTACACATTCTAAGTTTCACACCTTGCTAAACGGTAAATCGGTTCTAAATGGGGCGTCGGTTGGCTCAACCCGTTTGGCTAAAGTGGAAGGCCGCAGTTTTTGACTGCGGTTTTTTTTCTGTCTGTTACAGCTTGCGTTTTTACAGGTTCGGATTAGGTAAGACGCCTGTTTTAAAGCGAACCTGAATCGGGCAGTTAAGCTTCACGAATATGAGCGGTGACAGCAACGATGGCATGGTCAGTACTGAATTGATCGTGTTCAAAACTAGGATTGATGAGGTGATGATCGACCACTGTGTAATCAGACAATTCCATCAAACTTGAAGAGTTCTGACAATCGAATTCGTTCGACATCAAAATGTAGTCCAGTACAGATCCTGAAGCGCCGTAGTAATGGGTTGGTTTACGCTGTTCAAGCAAGTCTTGTTCATGCAATTGATGATAAATATCCCAGCTGTCTTTTAAGCGGAAGTGGGAAAGCCAATGCTTGCTGTTTTCGTCTCGGTTGATTGAATAACTTAATAGCCCTTTAAACTCATCGTGGAATAATGGTTTATTAAAGTCACCCATCAACACGACTGGCTGATTGGTTTGGTAGCGATGATTGGTGATGTATTGATGCAGCATCTGAGCTTCAAGGCCACGTTGAACACTCGATAACCAAGAGCCAAGTTGTTCTTGGTGGAAGCGAGTGAGCGTGTCACTTTGTGGCTTTGCGCCTTGCTGAGCGTTATCCGAATCGACAGATTCAGTTCTTGGCTCCGTCGGACGCTGTGATTTGAAATGCACAACATAACAGTCGGTTGAACCTAAATGGGGTAACGTAATCGTCGCGTGAACAGGTGTTCGGTTGAATGAGAAGTTGTCACTAAGGTTGAACGCTTTCAGTAACTTCGAATCTGGCGTAACAGGCTGCACGTTTTCAATCGGGTAACGGGAAGCGATACCAACGACAGGTGAGGTATATAGGTAATCATCTTCAACGTGTGCGCTATCGACTACTGCAAAGTAAGGGTAGCCAAGTTCATTCATCAATTGCTCTAAAGACTGCGGACTAAATATCTCTTGGAAGCCAATCACATCGCAATCTAATGAACGAATCGCTTCAGCCATCCAATGTTGCTTCTTCTGCCATTCTTCGAAGCTGTAGATGTTCTCAAAATCATAATAAGCATTCGGTGGCTCGAGATAGTTCAGAAGGTTGAACGTTGCGAATGTTATGTGGTTTGGTTTATTCAAGGTTGAATCCTATTGAAATCACTTCTTTAAGGATATCTAAAATACTGAGATATTGTTTGGGTTTAGTCAGTTATTTTCATTTGATCTAGCGAAGGTTGTCGCTTTCTGCTTGGATTTTCTCTGCTCGATGCTCTTTAGGTGTCGAGTTTAATTTTATCTACGATCAATCGATCGCTTTTTATGGTTTCACAATGAAAAAATATACCTCTCTCGCTCTTGTGCTGTTGAGCGCTTTCTTCTCTACATCGTCATTGAGTCATTCTTTGGATCCTGAGTCTATTGAGCAAATCGAGTCTCGTGTATCAGCGCGCATTGGTGTCGCAGTTTATGATTCCGCGACTGAGCAAACATGGAGTTATAAGGGCGATGAACGTTTTCCAATGATGAGCACCTTTAAAACTTTAGCGTGCGCGAATCTTCTTTATGACCATGAAAATGAAGGGTTATATTTAGAATCTAAGGTTGGGGTTAAATCTGATGAGCTTATTGCTTGGTCTCCGATGACTAAAGCGTTTGTCGGTAAAGAAATCTCACTCACAGGTGCATGTGCTGCAACCATGGAAATGAGCGACAACACGGCCGCTAATATAGTGTTAGCTGGTATTGATGGGCCTAACGGGTTAACAGAGTTTTTGCGTTCAATCGGAGACCGCGAAACGCGTCTTGACCATATCGAACCCGATTTGAATCATGCTCGTCCGGGCGATGAGCGTGACACCACGACACCAAACACTATGGTAAAAACGTTAAACGAATTGGTGTATGGCAACGTGCTATCAGAAGAATCTAAAGCTCAGCTAAAGACTTGGATGATGGATAATAAAGTCTCCGATGGGATGATCCGTTCGATTCTGCCGGATGGTTGGAATATTGCCGATAGGTCTGGAGCGGGCGCTTATGGCTCACGTGCTATCACGGCTATCGTGTGGAGTGAAACTCGCGCTCCGTTAATAATCAGTATCTCTCTTACAGAAACCGAGTTAACCATTCAAGAGCGTGACACTGTGATAAATGAAATTGGTCAACTCATCTTTGATGCGTATCGCGTACAGTAGTTAATACCACGTTCAATAGTTAATACCCACTTCACTATACTTCGCGCTAGTCACTGGTCCAGCTTCGGTGCTAGCGTGTTTTATTCTTTAGACTGAACCGAGTAATTTGTAAATAAACCGTCAGAGATGGAGTGCTGATGGTTTTATTAGTTATTACATGATGTTAGATTTGAACCTATACTTGATTTAACGGCATGCATTCAAAGCCGATTAATTAACTTGAATATCGAATTCATGACATTTGAAGGGAGAGTCAAATGGGAACAGTTTTTCGACGCAAAGCCTCGCAGCGCACTCAGTTTTTCAGGTCTAATTTAAAGTCCTGTGCAGTTATGCTGCCGCTTATTGCTTTACAACCCTCCGTTACTTACGCTTCTGATACCCAATCCACTCCTGCTGTCACCGTTATTGAAACCACACAATTGGTTGGTTTTGGTGAAGCAAAATATCCAGCCGACTTCACTCACTTTGATTACGTTAATCCTGATGCGCCAAAGCAGGGCAAAGTGACCTATGGCAGTATAGGTACCTACGATAGCTTTAATCGATTCGGTTCTCGCGGCGTTGCTGCAAGTTATACCGGAGAGATTTACGATACCTTGATGTTTTCTCCGAGCGACGAGATTGATGCGTACTATCCATTGATTGCTTCAAAGGTTCGCTACGCCAGTGATTTCACTTGGATGGAAATCGACATCAACCCAAATGCTAAATTCCAAGATGGCGAGCCTATTACCGCGCACGATGTTGCCTTCACTTTTGACAAGTTTTCAAAAGAAGGTGTGCCTCAGTATCGTGTGTATTACAAAGAGATTAAGTCAGTAAAAGCGGTCTCTGATTTGGTTGTTCGTATTGAAATGAACAGTCCAAACCGCGAAAAACTGTTTAGCTTTGCGCAAAGCACTCGTGTATTGCCGGAACATTTCTGGAAAGACAGAAAACTGTCTGAGCCTCTAAGCGAGCCACCAGTCGGTAGTGGTCCCTATAAGATCATTAGCTATAAATCTGGGCAAAGTGTGACCTACGGCCTAGATGAAAACTACTGGGCAGCAGACCTACCAGTCAACGTTGGCCGTAATAACTTCAAGCAAGTGCAATACGATTACTATCGCGATGACACCGTAATGCTGGAAGCCTTTAAAGCAGGGGAGTTCGATCTTCGAACCGAGAACTCGGCTAAGTTCTGGGCCAATTCATACACGGGCGCAAACTTCGATAAAGGCTACATCATTAAAGAAGAGATCAACCATGAGAAGCCTGAAACGACTCAAGGTTTTGTCTTCAATATTCAATCTCCTGTGTTCTCTGATCCTAAAGTTCGTGAAGCGTTAACGTACGCGATGGACTTTGAGTGGATGAACAAGAACATGTTTTATGGTCAGTACAAACGGACTCGTAGTTACTTCCAAAACACTGACTATGAAGCGAAAGGCTTACCAAGCGAAGCTGAAGTTGAGTTGTTGTCTCAATACAAAGACCAAATTCCACCGCGAGTGTTTACTGAAGAATTCCAGCCATCAGTCACCGATGGCAGTGGCCGTATTCGTAGCCAAATGCGCACAGCTTTCAAATTGCTGAAAGAAGCGGGTTGGGTGCTGAAAGACAAAGTGATGACCAACGAGAAGACCGGCAAGCCGATGTCGTTTGAGTTGCTGATTTACAGCCCAACCACAGAACGTATCGCAACACCTGTTCAAAAGAACTTGAAGCGCATGGGTATCGAGATGAAGATCCGTACCATCGATACCACCCAGTACATCAAGCGCTTACGTGACCGCGATTTCGATATGGTGTCTTCGTCATTTTCTGCAAACCCTTATCCTAGCCCGAACTTAATGATCGTTTGGAACTCTAACTACATTGATTCTACTTACAATACTGCAGGTGTAATGGATCCGGTGGTTGACGCGTTAACAGAAGAAATTGCGCGTAACCAACAGCATCCTGAAAAGCTGCTTACGTTAGGTCGTTCGCTAGACCGTGTATTGCAGTGGAACTTCTACAATATCCCTCAATGGCACGTTGGTGAATATCGCGTTGCAATGTGGGACAAGTTTGAGCGTCCAGATGTATTACCTAAATACGATTTAGGTATCGATACATGGTGGATTTCAGAAGAGAAGGCGGCTTTGCTTCCTGAAAAACGTCGCTAGGAGTTAGTTAGCATGGCCGCGTATATATTTCGGCGTTTACTGTTGGTGATCCCCACGCTGTGGGCGATCATCACCATCAACTTTTTCATCATCCAGATTGCTCCTGGAGGCCCGGTAGAGCAAGCCGTTGCTCAACTAGAAGGGCACAACTCTGGCATCATGGAGCGCTTTTCTGGTGGTGGACAAGAAGTTGATTTAAGCGAAAGTGACCAAGCGTCTGCCAGTGGCTATAAAGGCTCTCGCGGGCTTGACCCTGAAGTGGTTGAAGAGATCAAAAAGCAGTTTGGTTTTGATAAACCGATTCACGTTCGTTACTTCGATATGTTGAAAAATTATGCGACCTTTAACTTTGGTGAAAGCCTGTTTAAGGGTGGTAACGTTATTGATCTCATCATCGAGCGGCTGCCCGTCTCCATTTCTTTAGGGTTGTGGAGTACGTTAATCATCTATGTGATTTCGATACCCTTGGGCATCATGAAGGCGATACATCACGGCTCTCGTTTTGATATTTGGTCGAGTGCGGTGGTGATTGTCGGTTATGCGGTGCCGGGCTTCTTGTTTGCGATCATTCTGATTATTTTATTCGCGAGTGGTAACTACTTCAGTTGGTTCCCATTACGTGGGCTAGTGTCGAGTAACTTCGACCAACTCAATTGGTATCAGCAAATTGGCGACTATTTCTGGCACTTAGCTTTGCCTATTTTTGCGATGGTCATCGGCGGCTTTGCCACACTGAGCATGCTGACCAAAAACTCCTTCCTTGATGAGATCAATAAGCAATATGTGGTGACCGCGCGAGCAAAAGGTTTGGACGAGAGCAGTATTCTCTACAAGCACGTTTTTCGTAATGCCATGTTGATTATTATTGCGGGTTTCCCAAGCGCGTTTATTAGTATTTTCTTCACGGGTTCTATGTTGATCGAAGTGATGTTTTCACTCGAAGGCATCGGTCTGCTTGGCTTTGAGTCGACCATTCAGCGAGATTATCCCGTGGTGTTCAGCTCTCTCTATATCATGACCTTGCTCGGCTTGGTGCTGAGCATTATCTCCGACCTGACGTATACCTGGGTTGATCCTCGAATTGATTTTGAAGCGCGTTAATGGCGAATGAATAAAAAGGTATTGATAATAAATGTTTAACAACCCTTTAGCTGAAGCTCGTTGGTTACGTTTTAAAGCAAATAAGCGTGGTTTTATCTCCCTTTGGATATTTACCATCTTGTTTGGCTTGAGCCTGTTCGCTGAGATCATTGCCAACGATAAACCACTCTTGGTTTCTTATGATAATCAGTGGTTTGTACCTGTTATCAATGAGCACGCCGAGACAGAGTTTGGCGGCGAGTTTGAAACCGAAGCCGACTACAAAGATCCGTATGTTATCGAACTCATTGAAGACAACGGTTACATCGTGTGGCCAATCATTCCTTTTAGCTACGATACGATAAACTTCGATATTTCAGGCGCGGTGCCATCGGAGCCAGATTCAGTGAACTGGCTAGGAACCGATGATAAAGGGCGCGATGTGCTAGCTCGCATCATTTATGGGTTCCGTATTTCCGTTCTATTTGGTTTTATTCTGACGATTGTATCGAGCGTGGTCGGCGTCGTAGTCGGGGCGACACAAGGTTACTACGGTGGTTGGGTCGACTTGTTTGGGCAGCGCTTCATTGAAGTTTGGTCTGGTATGCCGACCCTGTTCTTGCTGATCATTCTATCGAGTTTTATTGAGCCGAACTTCTGGTGGCTGCTCGGAATAATGGTGCTCTTCAGTTGGATGAGTTTGGTGGGGATTGTTCGAGCTGAATTCCTACGCTGTCGAAACTTTGATTATGTAAGAGCCGCGCAAGCCATGGGTGTTGATGACAAACGCATTATGCTTCGTCACATGTTACCCAACGCGATGGTGGCGTCGTTAACCATGATGCCGTTTATCCTTTCAGGCTCGGTCACCACATTAACGTCGTTAGATTTCTTAGGCTTTGGTTTGCCTGCGGGTTCACCTTCATTGGGTGAGCTGTTGGCGCAAGGTAAAGCTAACTTGCAAGCGCCCTGGCTTGGTATTTCTGCTTTCGTCGTACTTTCTCTGATGTTGACGTTACTTGTCTTCGTTGGTGAAGCGGTGCGTGATGCTTTCGACCCACATCAACAGAAGTAAGGATAGGTTATGACTTCAAATACAGTTCCTACTTCAGGGTTAACAGCAGAGGCTGCTAATGAATCTCCAGTTCTGACCATTGATAAATTGTCGGTAGGGTTTGGGCGTAAAGACTCGATAGAACAAGTGACGCAAGATGTCTCTTTAGAAATATACAAAGGTGAGACATTAGCGCTGGTGGGCGAGAGTGGTTCAGGCAAATCGGTTACGGCTAATTCAGTACTGAAACTACTGCCTAAAGGCTCGTCACACTACTTGAATGGTAAGATCAATTTCTCTGGTACCGACATTCTGAGTTGTTCTGAAAGGCAATTGCGAGGGATTCGTGGTGGCCGCATTGGTATGATCTTCCAAGAGCCTATGGTGTCGTTGAACCCACTTCATCGAGTCGGAAAACAGCTGGTTGAAACCCTCGCGATTCACCGTGGTATGCGAACCAACAAAGCGCAAGCCTTGGCGATAGAGTGGCTTTCAAAGGTGGGTATTCGTTACCCAGAGCAGAAGATATCAGCGTACCCGCATGAGTTATCTGGTGGAGAGCGTCAGCGTGTGATGATTGCGATGGCACTGATCAACGAACCAGAGCTACTTATCGCTGATGAGCCGACAACCGCATTGGATGTGTCGGTACAAGCGCAGATCCTCGACCTGCTTAAGGAGCTGCAACAAGAGCTGGGTATGGCGATGCTTTTCATCACCCATGATTTGAGTATCGTTCGTAAAATTGCCGACAGAGTGGCGGTAATGAAAGATGGCCGCTTAGTTGAAAGCAATGACTGTAAAACACTCTTTAATGCACCATCTCATCCTTATACTCAAAAACTTATTAATTCCGATCCAAAAGGTTTGCCTGTTCCTGTATCTCCGGAAAGTAAACCTTTGCTCAATGTTGACCAGCTGCGTGTTTGGTTCCCGATTACAGGCGGTTTGTTCAAGCGGACTATTTCGCATGTTAAAGCTGTAACCGACATGGAGTTCAGCTTGAAGAAGGGGCACTCAATAGGCCTAGTTGGAGAGAGCGGTTCTGGTAAATCAACAACCGGTATGGCGATATTGAAGTTGGTGGAGAGTGAAGGTTCAATAACTTACGCAGATGAACAAATCCAAGGCTTAAACCGCCAACAGATGTTACCGTTTCGAAGCCGTATGCAAGTGGTCTTTCAAGACCCATTCTCAGCGTTGAACCCAAGAATGTCAGTGGCTCAGGTGATTGGTGAGGGTTTGTTAGTGCATCAACAATTAGACGACACTGAACTCGATCAACGCATCTGTGATGTAATGAAAGAGGTCGACTTAGACCCAGAAACTCGTCACCGTTACCCAAATGAATTTTCTGGCGGACAAAGGCAGCGTATTGCGATTGCTCGTGCTTTGATTTTAAAGCCAGAGTTTATCTTGCTAGACGAACCGACATCGTCATTAGACAGAACCGTCCAAGCTCAAGTACTGGATTTGTTGAAGTCACTTCAAGAAAAGTATGGCCTGACCTATTTGTTTATCAGCCATGATCTGAGTGTCGTGAAATCCTTGTGTCATTACACCATTGTGATGAAAGCAGGCGAGGTAATAGAGAAGGGTGACACTGAGACTTTGTTTGGTAATCCGCAGCATGAATACACCAAGCAACTTGTGAGTCTTTCCAATGTTGGTGGGACGTTATAACGAAGGTGTCAGCACTAAAACAAATAATGACCTGATCAATTCAACATGGTCATTTTGTTGTTTTAAGATTACACTGCGCCCAATATTCCAGAAGTACATATTTAGGTAGAGGTCACCATGGACCAAGAACATTACGAAGACGCTGATTACGAAGGCCAAGAGCTGGGCGAAGAAGGCGAAGAGATTGAAATTGAAGCAATTGGTATTGATGTTTCATCACAGCCAATCGAGCTCTACAAAGTGTTTAAAATTGCTAACCTAGTGAGTGGTGGCGGTGAAGCTAAGCACATCATCTCTGAAGGCTACGTAGCGGTAAATGGTGAGCTGGAAACGCGCAAGCGTCGTAAAATGTACGATGGCGACTTCTTTGAATTCAACCAAGAATACTATGTAGTGGTGTGTGATCAGCCAGTACAAGAAGAGTCAGAAAAGCCGAAAAAGAAAGAAGCGCCTAAAAAAGATAACAAGGCGAAGAAAGGTCAGTCTAAAAAGGATTCTAAGAAGAAAGAATCTAAGAAAAGCAAAGCAAAAATGCTAAGCGCAACGGCTGAACCAAAGAAAGAGAAAAAAGAGAAGAAGAAAGAAAACAAACCGAAAAAGAAAGCGGATACGCCAAAGCCAACACGTGACGACAAAAGCGGCCGTAACTCGATTGAATTCTTCTAAAGTTATTACTTTGAAACGTAAGCACCGTTAGACCCAGGTTTTACGTTAAACAGATATCAAAAGGCTCACTATTTAGTGAGCCTTTTTTGTAGGTGTAAATTAGGTCCTGACCTAATTTTGTTTTTGATGAGCCACAAACTCTACAAACTTATCCCTAAGTGGGTTTTCACTCTCTCCATTCCATATCAACCCGACTGGCCAAGTGGCGTGTTCACCTTGTAATGCAATGAATTCCACATCGGTGTTACTAATGTACTGCGCGCTGTTTGGCACAATAGTGAAACCGATATTGGCCGAAACTAACGCCAGCAGGGTAAGAATGTCGTCGGCTTCTTTTGTCTTTGATAAGTCGATTTTATTGGAAAGACAATATTGCTGAATCTGTCTGTCTAGTCCGGGGCCGCGATGTTGGGCAAGCTTTAGATAAGGCCATTTCGATAACTCAGAGACGACGAGATTTTTGCTTGGCGCTTGCTTGAGAAGATCTTTGTGTATCGCAATCACAAGCGAATCATTGAACAGTGTTAGGCTTTCTAAATCCGATGATTCTGGTATCCGATTGAAGCTGATATCGAGATCATGGCTCAACAACTCATCCGTCTGCTGCTTAGAAGGTGTGTCATTTAAGGTGATGTGAACGTCTGGATATTGCTGTTTATAAGCCGCAATCAACTTGGGCGCTTCATGATAAGTGGAAACACCAAACCCAATGTTCAAATGCCCCTGAGTTCCGTTCACCACAGAGCCTGACAGTTGTTCAAACGCCTGCATAGAATGAACCAAACGTTGGGCTTCTGCCAGTAATGTTTTTCCTGCGTGCGTCAGCTCTGCGCCATTCCTGCCACGAGAAAACAGAGACGCCCCAATGTTGGACTCAAGTCGTTGAATCTTTTTGGTGAGTGCTGATTGGGTGATGTAGAGCTGCTCTGACGCCAAGCGATAATTGCCCGATTTAGCTAACTGACAAAATGCCTTCAGTAGATTAAATTCCATTCCAAATGCTCATTGAATTGAGAATATGTTTCATTATATGGAATTGAATTGATTTTTTATACTAAGTTCATACCAATCAGATAAAGCAAAGCTTGAGGACGAATCATGAAGAAAGACATCAAAGTAGCGTCGGTTCAATTTAACCACCACGCAGGTGATAAGGCGTACAACTTATCGGTCATAGAGGAATATGTTCAAAAGGCTGCGGACAGTGGCGTGGAGATCATCAGTTTCCCAGAGATGTGCATCACTGGCTACTGGCATGTGTCTGCTTTGTCTCGCGATGAAATTGAAGTGCTAGCGGAACCTGTACCGAGCGGTGAATCCACTCAAAAGTTAGTTTCACTGGCAACGCAATTTGGCATGAGTGTTGGCGCAGGCTTGATAGAGCAGGGTGTGGATGGCGAGTTATACAACACTTATGTGTTCGCGATGCCAAATGGAGAAGTTCAGAGACACCGTAAACTGCATACCTTCGTTAGCCCTCACATGAGCAGTGGCGATCAATATACGGTGTTCGATACGCCGCATGGCTGCAAAGTCGGTATCTTGATTTGTTGGGATAACAACTTGGTCGAAAATGTCAGGATCACTGCTTTGAAAGGCGCCGATATATTGATTGCGCCACACCAAACGGGCGGTTGTCATTCACGAAGCCCGAACGCGATGAAGCGAATTGATCCTGAGTTATGGTTTAACCGAGATGAAAACCCAGATGCGATTCGTGCTGAAATGCAGGGCAAGAATGGCCGCGAGTGGTTAATGCGTTGGTTGCCAGCAAGAGCGCACGACAATGGTATGTTTGTGGTGTTCAGTAATGGTGTCGGCGTTGATATGGATGAAGTCAGAACAGGCAATGCGATGATCCTAAGTCCTTATGGGGAAATCATCACTGAGACCGATAGTGTTGATAACGATATGGTGATTGCAGAGCTAAAAGCAGAAGAGTTAGATATGTGTACTGGTAGACGCTGGATTCGTGGTCGTAAGCCTGAGCTTTATCATTCACTGACGCAGCCGCTAGGTCATGAACTTGATCCGCACCAAGCGCGTTTTACAGAGAAGTAATGTTGTAAGCGCGGGAGAAAAAGGATGTATTAGTAGCGGTTAGAAGGGTGGGGAAGTTGAAAGAGAAGTGAGGGTTTCTGATGTAGTCTACCCACTTAAACTGTTTTTAAGTGGGTAGACTATTTACACATCAAGTACTAAGCATCAAGCATCAAGCATCAAGCATCTAAGTTATATTCTCAGTGTCGAGTGCGAGAAGACGTCAGTTCTGATGCGCGAAGCTGAGCAACGGCTTTTGCTAGTTCAAGCTGAGCTTGTGCAAAGTTGATGTCTACATTGCCCTTATTGATATTTTCTAGAGCTGCATATTTCGCTTCTTCTGCGCGAGCGCGGTCAATATCTTGGCCGTGCAGGGCAGTATCGGCTAACACCGTTACCACATCCGGCTGAACTTCTAGCATCCCGCCAGAAACATAAAGCACTTGCCCCTCTGATTTAGGGTCTGTGACAAACACTGTCACGCCTGGCTTTATTTTACTGAGAAGCGGGGAGTGACCGGGGCGGATCCCCAGCTCACCATCAGCGCCAGAAACGGCTAGGGCATACGCTGGACCTGAAAACAGCGTACCTTCCGCACTTACAATATTAAGTTGAAATGTATTATCTGTAATTCCGATAGCCATGGTGCACCTGCCTCTTAGAGTGATTTTGCTTTGTTAAGCACTTCGTCGATAGAACCACAGTACAAGAATGCTTGCTCTGGGATATCATCGTATTCGCCGCCTAGCAAGCCTTTAAAGCCTCTCAGTGTTTCGCTTAGCGGTACAAATACACCTTTCTGACCAGTAAACACTTCTGCTACGTGATAAGGCTGAGTTAAGAAACGTTCAATCTTACGAGCGCGAGATACTGTCTGCTTATCTTCAGTCGATAGCTCATCCATACCAAGAATCGCGATGATGTCTTTGAGTTCTTTATAGCGTTGCAGCGTTGTTTGTACTTTTTGTGCAATGTCGTAGTGCTCTTGGCCAACCACAAGAGGATCCAATTGGCGAGATGTTGAATCCAATGGGTCGATTGCAGGGTAGAGGCCTAATGCAGCGATATTACGAGACAGTACAACGGTTGCATCCAAGTGAGCAAAGGTTGTTGCTGGCGATGGGTCGGTCAAGTCATCCGCAGGTACGTATACCGCTTGAATAGACGTGATCGAACCTTGTCTAGTCGAAGTGATACGCTCTTGAAGCACACCCATCTCTTCAGCCAGTGTTGGTTGGTAACCTACTGCTGAAGGCATACGACCTAACAGTGCTGACACCTCAGTCCCCGCAAGCGTGTAACGGTAGATGTTATCAATGAACAACAGTACGTCACGACCTTCATCACGGAAGCGCTCAGCCATAGTCAGGCCTGTAAGTGCAACACGTAGACGGTTTCCCGGTGGCTCGTTCATTTGGCCATAAACCATGGCTACTTTGTCTAGAACACCTGCTTCTTTCATCTCGTAGTAGAAGTCGTTACCCTCACGAGTACGTTCACCAACACCGGTAAATACAGAGAGACCTGAGTGGGCTTTGGCGATGTTGTTGATAAGCTCCATCATGTTGACGGTTTTACCTACGCCAGCACCACCGAACAGACCGATTTTACCACCCTTAGCGAACGGACAGATAAGGTCGATAACCTTAACGCCGGTCTCAAGAAGCTCAGTGCTGTTTGCTTGTTCTTCATAAGAGGGGGCTTCACGGTGAATTTCGTAGCTTTCTTTTTGACCGATTTCACCGCATTCATCGATGGGCTGACCGAGAACGTTCATGATACGGCCTAAAGTTTCTACGCCCACAGGAACGGTGATTGGAGAACCGGTGTTTTCAACAGTTAGGCCGCGGCGCAAGACATCTGACGTACCCATTGCAATACAACGAACGATACTGCCACCCAGTTGTTGCTGAACTTCCAATACGAGAGAGCTTGCTTCCTCGCTAGTCACTTTCAATGCATCATAAACGCGTGGGCTGTTGCCGCCGCTGAACTCGACGTCTACCACCGCGCCGATAACTTTAACTATTTTTCCAACACTCATCTCTAAATCCTCAAATTCTATTCTTAACCCACTCTTGTCTGCCCTTAGACAGCTTGAGCACCTGAGACTATTTCACTCAGCTCTTGGGTAATGGCAGCCTGTCGCGCTTTGTTGTATACCAACTGCAAATCATCGATGAGTTGGCCTGCGTTATCGGTCGCCGCTTTCATGGCCACCATCCGGGCTGCTTGCTCACAGGCAATGCTCTCTACGATGCCTTGATACACTTGTGATTCAATGTATCGATGTAACAGCTCAGAGAGGATGTCTCTTGGTGCTTGTTCATAGATGTAGTCCCAACGACGTGCTTTTTTCGCGCCTCCATCGGCCTCAGAATCTGAAGGGTGGGGCAGCAACTGCAAGGTCGTTGGTTCTTGAACCATGGTGTTGATGAACTGGTTATACACGAGATACAAACTGTCGATTTTTTCGTCGTCGTAATGCCCTAGCATCGCGTTAACCGTACCTAAAATGTCTTCTAATTTAGGCGCGTCACCAAGGCCTGACGTTTGCGCGATAACATTGCCGCTGCGTTGGAAGAACGAGATAGCCTTAGATCCCACTAAGGTCGTTTCTACTTCAACGCCTTTGGTACGCCACATCTCCATTTCTTCTAACACTTTCTTGAACAAATTCGAGTTCAAGCCACCACATAAGCCTCGATCGGACGAAATAATGATGTAAGCAACGCGTTTTGGTTCACGCTGTTGAAGGTAGGGGTGCTGGTATTCCAGCGACCCTGATGCGACATGAGAGATAACTTTACGCATGTTCTCGGCATATGGACGTGTTAGCGTCATATTGTCTTGAACTTTACGCATCTTACTTGCCGCAACCATCTCCATTGCACTGGTGATTTTCTGAGTGTTACTAACACTGCCTATCTTGGTGCGAATTTCTTTAGTATTTGCCATTATCTGCTCCTAATTTGTTTTGATTTCCAGCCAACAAACCGGAGCGTTTACCAAGCTTTCAACGCTACAAAGTCACCGAGAAGCTTTGCAAGAGCGCCATCAATTTCATCGTTGTAGTCACCGTTAGCGTTAATGGTGTCGAACAATTCTGGGTTTTGACCTTTTGCGTAAGCAATTAACTCTTCTTCAAAACGTGCAACTTTGTGCAACTCTACGTCAGCCAAATAGCCTTTTTCTGCTGCGTAGATAACCGTTGCTTGCTCAGCGACAGACATCGGCGAGTATTGTTTTTGTTTCATCAGTTCGGTTACACGTTCACCATGATCAAGCTGCTTGCGCGTCATGTCGTCTAGGTCAGAAGAGAACTGAGCAAATGCGGCTAACTCACGGTATTGAGCTAACGATGTACGAATACCACCAGATAGTTTCTTGATGATCTTGCACTGCGCTGCACCACCCACACGAGATACCGAGATACCTGGGTCAACAGCAGGACGTAGGCCTGAGTTAAACAGTTGGGTTTGAAGGAAAACCTGACCATCAGTAATTGAGATTACGTTGGTTGGTACAAACGCCGATACGTCACCCGCTTGAGTTTCAATGATCGGAAGCGCGGTTAATGAACCTGTTTGGCCTTTCACTTCACCATTTGTGAACTTCTCAACGTATTCCGCATTTACTCGTGCCGCACGTTCTAGTAGGCGTGAGTGGAGGTAGAATACGTCGCCAGGGAAGGCTTCACGACCCGGTGGGCGTTTAAGTAGCAATGAGATTTGACGGTAAGCGACGGCTTGTTTTGATAGGTCATCATAGATAATAAGTGCATCTTCACCGCGGTCACGGAAGTATTCACCCATGGTGCAACCCGCATAAGGAGCAAGGTATTGAAGAGCGGCTGATTCTGATGCTGATGCAACAACAACGATGGTGTTTTTAAGCGCATCGTGGTCTTCCAGTTTACGAACAACGTTTGCGATAGTGGAGGCTTTCTGGCCAATAGCCACATACACACATTTGATGCCAGAATCTTTCTGATTGATGATCGCATCGATAGCTAATGCTGTTTTACCCGTCTGACGGTCACCGATGATAAGTTCACGTTGACCACGGCCGATAGGCACCATGGTATCAACGGCTTTATAACCGGTTTGAATTGGCTGATCGACGGACTTACGCTCGATTACGCCGGGTGCAATTACTTCTACAGGGTCGAGTCGGTCACAACTCACTGGGCCTTTGCCATCGATTGGTTCGCCTAATGTGTTCACGACACGGCCAAGAAGCCCGTTACCGACTGGTACTTCCAAGATACGACCTGTCCCTTTCACTTTCATACCTTCAGATAGGTCAGTGTAGGGGCCCATAACTACGGCACCGACTGAGTGCGTGTCAAGGTTAAGAGCAAGAGCGTATTTGCCACCTGGAAGCTCGATCATCTCACCCTGCATGACATCCGCAAGGCCATTAATAGTAATGATGCCATCACGAACCGAGACTATGGTGCCTTCGTTGCGAGCTTCGGTGCTCACATTAAATTTCGAGATGCGATCTTTGATTAGATCGCTGATTTCATTTGAATTTAATTGCATAATTGTTACCTATCTCGCGTGAAGTTGATGGGCTAATCGGTTAATTGATGTGTTCAAAGAACCATCGATGACGGTTTCACCCGCCTTGATTACGATCCCGCCAACCAGCGAGTCATCAATAACCTGTTCCATTTCAACCTGACGCTCTAATTTCTTCTCAAGTGCAGCAGTGAGTGATGTAACTTGATCTTGTGTAAGCAATTCTGAACTGGTGACAGTGACAGGGATTACACGTTCATGTTCGTCCTTTAGGTCGCTGAACAAGTTAAACAAGTCTCTGATCACTGCAAGGCGGCCATTCTCAGCCAAGACTTTAATGAGATTAATGACGTGGTCATCAACGAGTCCTTGGCAAACGTGAATGATGAGATTGACCAGTTCTTCAGATTGCTGTGTGTGAACACCTTCTGCTGATGAAATCTGTTTAGCGATCGTTTCTTCTTCCGCTACCGTCACAAGAATGGACAGCATTGAGTGCCACTCTTGTAACTTGTTTTCACCTAAAGCAAAGTCGAACGATGCTTTAGCGTAGGGATGAGCAATATTGGTGTAATCTGACATATTGCCTCCGTTTAGAGTTCGCTTATCATTTGATCAACTAACGCTCGGTTCGTTTCAGAATCTAGGTTTTTGCTAATCAATTTCTGTGCACTTTGAATAACAGCATCTGCCATATCCGCCTGAAGTTCACGGCGTAACTTTTGACGTTCGCCTTCTAGCTCAGCTCTACCTTGTTCTAAGATGCGTGCCTTTTCTTGCTCACCTTCTTGGTGAGCTAAGGTGATGATTTCGTTGCGGCGTTTTTTGCCTTGCTCAATCAGTTCGGTCACATTTTTTTTCGCATCTGCGACGAGTTGTGCGCCATTTGATTTTGCTAGTTCTAGCTCTTTCGCTGCATTCTCTGAGTGGCGTAAACCATCAGCGATTTCTTTTTGGCGCTCGTCTAACATCGCGGTGAGAGGGGGCCATACATATTTCATGCATAGCCAAACAAAAATCACGAATGAGATTGCTTGACCAAACATGCTGGCATTTAAGTTCATACCTTCCTCACTAAATCTTGATTATTTACAAATCGATCTTTTCAAAGCTTTTAATTAAGCCACGGCAAAGATGATGTATAGACCGATACCAACACCGATCATCGGTACAGCATCCACAAGGCCCATCATGATGAAGAATTGAGTACGAAGCATTGGAGTAAGGTCTGGTTGACGAGCAACACCTTCAAGATATTTACCCGCTAAGTTACCAATACCAGATGCTGCACCTGCTGCACCTAAACCGATCAGTAATGCACCTGCTACATATAAAACTGCGCTTACGATATCCATTTGTATCTCCGATAAATAATGTGTTAGTTAATTTTTTAGTTATTAATTAGTGGTGTTCTTCTGTTGCCATTGCTAAGTAAACAACGGTCAGTACCATAAATATAAATGCTTGTAAGAATACGATTAATATGTGGAATAAGGCCCATGGAACACTTAGTGCCCATTGCATCCACCAAGGCATTAGTGCGATAAGGATGAATATCATCTCGCCTGCATACATATTTCCGAATAATCGTAAGCCTAGTGATATTGGCTTTGAAATTAATGTTATTAATTCAAGAACAAAGTTAACAGGATATAAAAGAGGGTTATCAAATGGCTGAGTAGTTAGCTCTTTGATAAAGCCTTTCAAACCTTTATTTTTAAACGTATAAGTTAACAATAAAATAAACACACCGAGTGCCATCGACATTGGGATATTTACATCCGCTGTCGGTAGGTCTCTAAAGTGTTCTAAACCCATTACACGAGTTAACCCTGGTATTAAATCTATAGGCAATAGGTCGACTGCATTCATTAACAACACCCAAACAAAAGTGGTTAATGCCAGTGGCCCTATTAATTTATCCTCCGCTTGAAAAATCTCTTTGACTAGGTTGTTAACGAAATCAAAGATAAGCTCGATAAAACATTGAAAACGACCTGGAACACCGCTAGTGCCCTTGGTCACTACATATCGAAAAGCTCCAATAAACAGTAAACCCGTGATCCAAGATACCAACATTGAGTCAATGTTGAACGCCCAGAAACCATCACCTGTAGTTAAGAAGGTTAAGTGATGCTCTATGTATTCGTGAGCGGTAGTGACTTGATCCATACTACACGTACTCCGATCTTGTAGAGGCAGTAATAAATGGTGTTAAGAAGTACCCAATCATTGTGAAAATATACGCGTATAATATTACTGGGTTATCCAATTTAAAAAACTGGAATGCCAAGATAAACATTAAGAACGTATAGGTTATTTTCACGACACGACTCATTTGCATTAAGTCACGTAAACTATAATTAGGATTCTTGTGCACCTTAAGGCTTGCATATATAAAACCAAACAGCGGTGGTAACATCGCGATTACGACACCCAAAGCTGAAGACTCCATATCTACTTTATTACCAAAAAACACTTCATATAAAACTACACCGACGGCTAATACTATTTGGCAGAGAACAACTCTTTTAGCAGCAACAAGGATGTCGCTACTTATCCCATTAAGCCTCATAATAAAACCTTATATTTAACAGTGTAAGTCAATATAAAACACAGTTTGAATATGTTTTGTTACTAGCACTTACTTGTTAATAGCAATTTGACTTGTTAATAAACCTTTACTTGTTAACAAAGAAATAATCTTTCTGGCTTTATATCTCCTGACGAAATTAAACGTTAAAAACTAACTCGCTATCGTTTCGACAAAATATAAACTACGCCTAAAATTATGTGATCAAAACGACAAATATCGGCATCAATAATTCCATTTTTGAAATGAGTGTTTTTCATTTATGAAAGTAATAGTTCTATTATTAAATCCATGAATATTTAAAATGCTTTGTTTATAGCGAGAAAAGGGAGGTTTTACCCAGAAAATTAGAGTGAAAAAATATCAGGATATAATGTTATCAAGTAAGTATATTCAATGACTTAGAGTCTTTTCTAAATGTGATGACGGGTTGGTATTCGAAGCGGGGTATAACCAAGATTTTGTTGATATTGGAAGGTTTCGTTTGTGTAGTGAAATAGCAGTATGGTGCTCCTTATCATTAAGCTAATATTTTTTAATATCGTTATCATATTTTCATTATTGATGTATTGGAACGCGAATCAACACGCCCAGCACCGGGTTCAAGATGAAAATTTGATGAAAAATTCAGCGTCCAACCGCTGATGCAACAAGATCTAGGGTCAATGATGAGGGCGAGGAAGCATACATACAGATGGAAAATACGGGTTAATTGACTCAAAAATAGAGGTATCGCTGAGGTTGGGTCGAATTATTATCGGACGAATTCGTAGAGCATCGACCCAGAAGTCACAGTTTCAATACAGAAATAATCGGAATCTAAAGATGTTTGTCATATCAATAGGCCTATAGGAAGCGCCTTCATTCATGTTTCTCTATTACTCTTCATAGCTTAGGTATTGAATACATAAGTCATGAAAGGCTTGTGCTTGTGGCGAGATCGTACGGTCAGCCAATCTGAAAATACCGATCTGACGCTGTAAGGGCGGGTCAATCAATGGAATCCAAACCAAACGGGTTTCATTGGTTGGGAAAGCCAGCTTAGGTAGTGTGGTCACGCCTATCCCGAGTTCTAACACCGAAAACAACGAAGTGATGTTCTCTACCGAATAAAGAGCCTGTTCGCTGAGCATTCGTGCGGGTGTTGGGTCAAGTAGGGTACAAGTACCGTTGCGAATGAAGGGTTGTTTTAACAAAGTTTGCCATTCTATTCCCTCTCGTTGAGAGGCGATGGGGTTGTCTTTGAGGCAGACCACACCAATAGGGTCAGAGAGCAAAGGCGTGAAATCGATGCTCTCTTCTTCTAAATGGGAGCTATTTCCGAGGGCAACATCCACCTCTCCAGAGAGTAATCTCGCTTCCACACCTGCCGCATTATCGTCAATTAAGCTGACCTCAACATTGGGGTACTTTTCGCAAAAAGCCCCTAAAACACTAGGGATAAGTTTTGCGGCCACTGAAGGGACACTCGCTATTCGAACTCGCCCTTGTTGGCCAGCTGCTGCAGCACGGAGGTCGTTATCTAATGCCTTGTAAACATTTAAGAATTGAATGATTTTCGGTAAACATATTTCGCCAAAGGTGTCAGCGTCGATTTGTTGCCCGTTTCAAACAGTGGTTGGCCGAGAATTTTTTCTAGCTCTTTTATCGATGTTGAAAGTGCCGCTTGCGAGCGATTTGCTCGGTGAGATGCCGCTCGAAATCCGCCTTCTTCGACCACTAAAACAAAATGTTTTAACTGTTGTAGCTTAATACTCATGACAGGAATCCTTCTCTAGGCCTTGCTATACCTTACTTTTTTAAAGGTGATAGATTTTATTTATCAAATGCACAAAATTTACCGTTAGATTTATCAGCCGTCAAGGTGCAGTATTTAACCATCTTGAAACATAGTTGTTACAAAGTTGGATGGAATCGTGAACGCACAAACTAAAAAACACCCAGTAAAAACCGAGCTTTTCGCTTCAAAAGCACCACTAGAGTGGGCAATCGTTAATAACGGCACTCTATACACAGCGCAGATTCCAATTGATGAAACTGGCGCAGTAGTAGAAGGCGGTATCGAAGCGCAAACGCGTCAGACTTTTAACAACCTTGTTCATACGTTGGAGTGTGCAGGCGAATCTATGGATTCAGTGCTGCAAGTTCTGATTTACGTGACAGACCGTGAATATCTAAAAACGGTTAACAGCGTATACGGAGAATACTTCAATGCACCTTATCCAAACCGTGCTGCGGTCGTCGTTGCAGGGTTAGCAAGAGAAGAAATGTTGGTTGAGTTCGTGGTTTACGCATCAGCCTCTCAACCTGAATAAAGATACTGTGAACTGAGGCAATTTGCGGATTAAAGCTATTTGTCTGTAAAGATCTTTATTGATACAAGCGTCTTGGTTCAGTTTTAGATACAAGATTTAAACGTTATTTCTTATATAAATTAACGTTTTATTCATTAATCAGATGGTTGCCAGGCTCAAACGCAACCTAACCGTTACAAGGACAGAATGATGACTCAATTACAGAATGTTCAAGCAGAAAACGCACTTTACATTGGCGGCGAATGGCAAGCGGGTGTAAGCACCGTTGCGAACATTAACCCATCAGATATTTCTGAAAACATCGGTAACTTCGCACAAGCAAGTGCTGACCAAGTTCAACAGGCGATTTCAGCGGCAAAGCACGCTCAACCAGAGTGGGAAAAAACGCCGATTGAACGTAAGCAAGCAGTACTTCAAGCAATCGGTGATGAGCTGATTGCACGTTGTGATGAGCTAGGTACGTTGCTTTCTCGTGAAGAAGGTAAGCCTTTTGCTGAAGGTCGTGGCGAAATTTACCGCGCAGGTCAGTTTTTCCAGTACTTTGCGGCTGAAGTGCTTCGTCAAATTGGCGACAACGCAGAATCAGTGCGCCCTGGCGTTTCTGTTGAAGTGACTCGTGAAGCGGTGGGCGTTATCGGCATCATCTCTCCTTGGAACTTCCCGACAGCGACTGCTGCTTGGAAAATCGCTCCAGCGCTTGCTTTCGGTAACAGCGTTATCTGGAAACCAGCAAACCTAACACCAGCAAGTGCGGTTGCACTAACTGAAATCATCCACCGTCAAGGTATGCCTGCAGGTACGTTTAACCTTGTACTGGGTAGTGGTTCAAAAGTAGGTGATGCACTGATCAACTCTAAAGAAGTGAACGGTGTGAGCTTTACCGGTTCTGTTGATACGGGTCGTAAGGTTGCCTCTGCTACAGCGCCAAACTTCGTTCGTTGCCAACTAGAAATGGGCAGCAAGAACGCACTTGTGGTTGCTGATGATGCTGATATCCAAACAGCCGTTGATGCAACGATTGCAGGTTCATTCTCTGGCGCAGGTCAAAAATGTACAGCATCTTCTCGTCTAGTGGTTATGGATGGCATTCACGACCAATACGTTGAAGCACTGATCAAGCGTATGAGCGAGCTGAAAGTGGGTCACGCACTAGAAGACGGTGTGTTCATGGGTCCTGTTGTTGACGGAAACCAACTTGAAGCAAACCTAGGTTGGGTTGAGAAAGCACGTCAAAGCGGCGGTGAACTAGCATTCGGTGGCGAACGCCTAAGCATGAAACACGAAGGTTTCTACATGTCTCCAACGCTGTTCTTAAACACTAAGAACGATTGGGAAGTGAACCAAGAAGAAGTGTTTGCACCAATGGCAAGCGTAATTCGTGTGGCTGACCTAGAAGAAGCTATCGCGACAACAAATGATACACGCTTTGGTCTAACGGGCGGCATCATTACTCAAAGCCTACGTACTAGCGCAATGTTCAAGCAACAAGCGCAAACAGGTTGTGTGATGGTGAACCTACCAACAGCAGGCACCGATTACCACGTACCGTTTGGTGGTCGTAAAGAGTCTAGCTTCGGTCCTCGTGAGCAAGGTCAATACGCGAAAGAGTTCTACACAGTGGTGAAGACAGCTTACCAGCGTCCTTACTAAGCAGCTTTCTGTTAATTAGATTTCTATTAACTAGAACGAGATAGTTGGAGTCTTAGCTAAACAGACACTAACTATACAGCTATCGAATTGGCCTGATTCACAGAGTCAGGCCAACATCCAAACCCAATTACGCTCAATCAATGTAGATTTCAAAGGCTGAGCACCCAGTAAGTGATTTAACCCATTTTTGAAAACATGTTATTTGAGCGTGTTTTCAAAACCGAGCTAGAACACTGAGCTTTCAATAGGAGTGGTTATGTACCAGCAACGGATTGTTATAGATGGATTGCAATACTGCAATTGGAACAGAGAATATTTCCAAACACTAAAGGCGAGCGGCATTACAGCAGTTCACGCTACCGCGGTTTACCACGAGACAGCTCGTGAAACCTTATCTCGCTTTGCTGAGTGGAACCTAAGATTCGAGCAAAATGCAGACATTATCATGCCGATTCATTCAATGGCTGATGTTGAAACTGCAAAAGCGACAGGCAAAGTCGGCATTTTTCTAGGTGCTCAAAACTGTTCGCCAATCGATGATGAGATTGGTCTTATCGAAGTGATGCGTCAGCAGGGCCTTTTGATCATGCAGCTTACTTACAACAACCAAAGCTTACTGGCGACAGGTTGTTATGAGCAGAACGACACAGGCATCACGCGCTTTGGTAAACAGGCTATCGAAGAGATGAACCGAGTGGGCATGATCATCGATATGTCTCACAGCGCTGAACGCTCAACACTTGAAGCGATTGACCTGTCTTCTCGTCCTATTTGTATCAGCCACGCGAACCCTACGTTTGCTCATGATGCATTACGAAACAAATCAAACGATGTGATTAAAGCCCTAACCGCACGCGGTGGCTTAATCGGATTCAGCTTATACCCATTCCACCTACCAAACGGCAGCCAATGTACGTTGGAAGATTTCTGCCAAATGGTTGCGACTACCGCTGACATGGTTGGCGTAGAACACCTAGGTATTGGTAGTGACCTATGCTTAAACCAGCCGCAAGCTGTTCTTGAGTGGATGAGAAATGGCCGTTGGTCTAAAGCAATGGACTATGGCGAAGGCTCTGCAAACAACTCAGGTTGGCCAGATGCGCTGCCTTGGTTCTGTGGTAGTGCGGGTATGGAAAACATCTATAACGGATTGATGCGCCATGGTTTCAGCGAGTCTGAAGCTGGGCAAGTCTTGGGAGAAAACTGGTTTAACTTCTTGAAAGATGGCCTAGAGCCTCAAAGCAAGGGTTAAGTGTTTTTTCACTAGCAATCATCGAATTAGCAGCCTTCTAATAAACGTTCATTTAGACGTGCTGTTTTAACCAATTTCACTATTCAAAAGGAACAACGGTCTATTTCGCAACGCGGTAACCCAAACATGGATTAGCCTGCCCAACACAAAAAACAATAGGGCAGGTGTTAAATACACCTCTTGTAGTCATCATTAAAATGACAGCTGCAAAGAAACCTCTGGAGTCAGAGTATGTCTGATTTAACCAATAGCGTGAAATCTTCAAACGTAAATGCGGGTCAAGCAAACACAGCAAACAAAAATACACAGTCTGAATCTACTTCAGACAAATTAGGACTAACCAACCCAGCACTATGGTACAGCGGCGGCTTTATTGCTCTGTTCGTAGCCCTTGCTTTATTTGATGGCGAGCTGTTATCAAGCCTAGTAAACACGGGTTTTGCTTGGTCTGTAAAAGTGTTCGGTCCTTATTGGCAAATGCTTCTTCTTCTGACTTTTCTTATTGGTCTTGGCCTAGCGGCAGGGCGAACAGGCAAGGTTATCCTAGGTGGCATCGATAAGCCTGAGATGGATGGCTTTCGCTGGATGGCAATCATCTTCTGTACACTACTTGCGGGTGGCGGCGTATTTTGGGCGGCAGCAGAGCCTATCGCGCACTATGTGAGCCCACCTCCGTTGTATGGCGCACAAGAAAATGCACAACAAGGCGCGGTGAATGCTCTATCACAATCATTCATGCACTGGGGTTTTCTTGCATGGGCAATCGTTGGTAGCTTAACGTCTATCGTGGTTATGCACCTTCACTACGACAAAGGCTTACCGCTTAAACCTCGTATTCTTCTTTACCCTGTATTAGGTGAAAGAGCGCTGAAAGGCCATACAGGCGCATTGATTGATGCATGTTGTATTGTTGCAGTAGCAGCGGGCACCATCGGTCCGATTGGCTTCTTAGGCCTACAAGTGAGCTACGCCCTGAACGAACTGTTTGGTATTCCAGATGGCTTCACGACACAGCTGATCATCATCTTGTTCGCTATCGTTCTTTACACATTGTCTGCATTAAGTGGTCTTAACCGCGGGATGCAAATGCTAAGCCGTTACAACGTAATTTTAGCAATGGCATTGATGGTCTACATTCTGATCTTCGGCCCAACAAACTTCATTTTCAATGGCTACATCCAAGGTGTAGGCAGCATGATAGACAACTTCATCCCAATGGCAACATACCGTGGTGACGAAGGTTGGTTGAGCTGGTGGACAGTATTCTTCTGGGGTTGGTTCTTAGGTTACGGTCCAATGATGGCAATCTTCATCGCACGTATTTCACGCGGTCGTAGTATTCGCCAATTGGTATCAACCATCAGTCTTATTGCACCGTTCGTAACATGTTTCTGGTTCACCATTGTTGGCGGTTCTGGCCTTGCGTTTGAAATTGCAGACCCAGGCAGCGTAAGTAAAGCGTTCGAAGGCTTTAATTTACCTGGCGCGTTACTGGCAGTAACTCAGCAACTACCAATGCCAATGCTTATCTCTATTCTGTTCTTGATCTTGACGACGATCTTCATCGTAACGACAGGTGACTCAATGACTTACACCATCAGTGTGGTAGTCAGTGGTGAGACAGAGCCTAACGCAATTATTCGTACTTTCTGGGGTGTGATGATGGGGGTAACAGCATTGATTCTGATTTCCCTAGGTTCAGGCGGAATCTCCGCGCTGCAATCGTTCATTGTAATCACAGCGGTACCGGTGTCCATAATCTTACTGCCATCGCTTTGGAATGCGCCTCAAATCGCAATCAAGATGGCGAAAGAGCAAGGTTTTTAAAGAACAGTTTTTTTTAAAGAGCAGATTTTGTAAAGAAAAGGGCTCTGTAAAAAAAAAGAAACTGATTGAATAAGAACAAATCAGCCTTCGAAAGAAGGCTGATGCAAAAATTCCGAAAGGAACAGCAAAACCGTACTGGTGAAGATACACCGGACGGCAAAGTATTTAGGTCAATCGATCTAGTCAGGACAAATAATAAGGGGCGAGCTCGCTTGCCCCACATAACGTGAAAGCTAACCAGCATACTGTAATAACGAATGCTTCAAATGACGGCAACGATCGGTTCTGAATGGCTAGCAAAATCCTATAACTATAAGGTGGTGAGCAAAATGGATGCACATCGTTCTACCTACACTGAATCAGCATTACGTGACGCAACGGTTGTCATGGCACCGGAAAGGCTAGGTGCGATGCACCAAACACGCATCAGCTTTGTGAGAACTCTGATTCGTAAAATGGCGCAGCAAGAGTGGAAAGTGACGAAACATGAGTGGCAATTAGACGCTCAAGGTTTTGGTCATGTTATCTATAAGCTAGCGACGCCAAACCATGTTTATCATTTGGTTGTTTTTTGCGATGAAATTGCAGATGACGAACGAAATGACCGTGTAATTGCTGAAAAGTGGGACGTAACGTTTGCGCTTGTTCTTGGTGATGTTGATGTCACCCTACTTGAAAGACTTCGTGCGAATGTACCGCTTCAAGAAGCCGGCCGTAATCCAAATAACGTACTTGTTTTAGCGCGTGCAAACAAAAGTGTACGTGTGTTTGAACATATCGTCAGTCACTTGGCGAAAGGTGTTCAACCAACGCCAAAAGAACTCGCTGAAGTAGGTTACATCCTACGAACCACTGCCGTTTATGGTAATGGCAAATTTGGCATTGCAGACTTCAAAATCTTAGAGAAAAATGAGGATTTTAATCAGTCATTTAGTGCGCAAATGTGTGCAGTTTATATGCTACGTGAGTTCAGCCTAGATTGGGTTCATTACCTAGCCGAACAACAGGGCGGTGAGCAAGCGATTACCTTGCATCGAGGATTACAACGTTACCTTGGTGTTGGTAATGCGACTGGTTTAGGTATGGCGCCATACCTGATTAACCACCCTAGTATTGTCGATCAGTGGATGACAACCCGTGAACAGGCATTGGCGGACGTGTTGTCCAGTCAGACTGATACGGCGTTGATCGAGCCACTACGTACCTTAGTTAAAAAAGCGATTTGTCATTTAGAACAAGTCGTTACCATCAATGAAACACAGCAAGAGCTGAACAAAGCCGCTGTTGATGATTTGAAGCACACAGAACAATCATTAGAAGCTTCTGTCAGCCTGTGCGATACATGGGCACAGTTAGTCGAACAATCTAAGCACATGAGTATGGAAGCCCAAGAAATCCTTATCTCATGCTTGATGGAACTGTACCCAGAATTAGTGGACGCCCATCAAGAGCAAATGAATTGCAGCGAAACACTGTCGCTTCCTAGCGGCAAAAAGATTCAAGATCTTCTTGTTGTATTAGAAGAGAAGTATCGCTGGGCGATCACGACTGACTTTACGAAAGCAGAGAACAACTACTGGTTCTGGTATCGCTCTCAAGACAAAGAAGAGCCAAGACTCGGTGTTCGAGGTGAAGAGCTGGGTGAAGAGCGTGAACTGCCGTTGGATATTGGTCGTCAAGCTTACCGTTTGTACCATGCTTTATTGCAATTCGCGCCTGAGCTTTCATTGGCTGAGTTCCTTGTTAAACAGCCGCAACACCGTGCAATTGCGCGCCGTGTGTGGACGCTAGGTAACAAAGCGATGGGCGACATTCAAATGAATGTACTGCATCAAGATTCGCCACCAATGCACTTACTGCGTTGTAAGCTAGCAATGTTTGGTGCGACTAAGTTTGATCCTCGCTCAGACCGTTGGGTACGAGTAACGTTTTTCCAAGGCGCACCACTGCTTGATGAAATTCATCAGGATGAGTGGGTGTTCCCAATATTACCAAGTGAAGCTGAACTGTCTGGTTCGCAAAATGTTTCAATTCACAGCGCAGATGCTTGCGGTACAGATATTTACAGCGCAAATGCGAAAGGCCAACATGGAGGTAAATCGTTATGATCGTTTCTCACAATGAACTGGTAGCGGCCGTCAATAAAGCCTTTTTAGGTATGCGTCGTACATGTGGTGAAGCTGATGTGATAGCGAACATGGTGGCAGATTTACAAATGGTCGGTTTGGATGGTGTTCGTCATTTTAACAGTGCGAGCAACTTCATCGGGCTAGAAGAC
The DNA here is from genome assembly GCF_014164465.1 of Vibrio sp. SG41-7. NCBI lineage: Bacteria > Pseudomonadati > Pseudomonadota > Gammaproteobacteria > Vibrionales > Vibrionaceae > Vibrio > Vibrio sp. SG41-7. The sequence goes on from NZ_JACJFF010000030.1 coordinate 39,752, forward strand.
GACCGCCCTGTCGATATTCAAGTGCGCAGTGATAATACGGTTGAAGTCGACCTGCACAAGGCGAGTTTGGCGTGTCATCTTCCTGTGATTATGGACTACTCGATTGAAAAAATGGTTGGCAAGAAGACGCTGAAAATTGAGCTAAATAACTGCCACAACCGTTGGCTAGCATACAGCGAGCTTGTAAAACTGGCTGCGAAAGGTATCGCGTGCATGGCACGTTGGGATAACGGCTCTAACCCTAAGAGCACTTTGTATGTGCTTAATCGTGGTTGCGTTGCACCAGAACTGTTTTTATCAGATTTGCCACTGGCATCGGTCGAACATATCCACAATATGACCATCGAACTTTCCGTCCAGGATTTCGATATCGAACGTTTGTCAGATGGCTACCAAACACACATTGAATCGGAAGCGCTTTTTAAAACTCAAGAGAAAGCATGGAACGATGGCATTGAGGTGGATGATGGAGAGTGGGCGGCACTGAAAGAGACCGCTACCGCAATCCTAGTTCAGAGCAGCGAACGCTCGACTCAAGGTGCCGGTGAACTGACGGCTTCGTAGTCGCTCGATTTATTAGGTTCATTAGAACTAACAGGTTCGATAGATTAACGGCAAATAAGCGAGTTAGTTTATCAACACAGATAAAACCAAAGAGCTTAACGTATCCTCACCTCGTTAAGCTCTTTTTATTTGCCTCGCGCTTTGGATTTTCTTTACCTCATTCTTTTGCTCTCTCGCTGGATCAGCCTCTTCTAAACTGACTGTTTTGACACACGTTGTTACCCGTTGAGAGGTAATTGAACAATTAAACGAAGCACCTTCACATTCATGTTAAACAAACGGTTTCATTTACAAGCTACTATGCGTATCTTGCTCATAAGGGTGCCAAAGGGCGCCATTTTTATTCGTACCAATGACTTTAGAATCAGATAAAAAGGAATGAAGCGTGCAAGCTAACTTTATTGATGGAACCACCCTGTATCGTCAGCACTCTTTTGAGTTGCCTCTCGATTACCAAGCAAAAGATGGACAACAGATCCAAGTCTTCGCACGTGAGCTGGTTGATCTCGCTAAAGATGAGCAAGAGCTGCCGTGGTTGATCTACTTTCAAGGCGGCCCAGGTTTTCCTTCTCCACGGGTGAGTGGTCAATCGGGTTGGCTAAAGCGTGCATTACAAAACTATCGTGTTCTGCTTCTTGACCAACGTGGTACAGGCAACAGCACGGTGATCAGCCATGAAACTTTGGCGTATTTGTCTCCAGAACAACAAGTCGAATACTTAACGCATTTTAGAGCGGACAACATCGTTCGTGATGCGGAAGCGATCCGTGAACAGTTCGGTATTAAGCAATGGTCGACGATCGGCCAAAGCTTTGGTGGCTTCTGTACACTGAGCTATTTGTCACTGTTCCCACAAAGTCTACAGCGCTGTTATGTAACGGGTGGTATTCCGTCTATTGAGCGTGAAGCTGATGATGTTTATCGTGCGACTTACAAGCGTGTAGAAGACAAAAACAGAGCTTTCTTTGCTCAGTTCCCTCAAGCACAAGCTATGTGTCGCGAGATTTCTGATTACCTGCTTAACAATGATGTGAGACTGCCAAACGGTCAGGCGTTTACAGTTGAACAGTTCCAGTTGATCGGCATTAATCTTGGTGGCGGCGAAGCAAACCTTCCAATGTATTTCACACTGGAAAGTGCCTTTGTTGAAGTGAACGGTAACAAGCAGCTGAGCTATAGCTTCCTAAATCAAATGCAGCAAGAGCAGGGCTACCTAACGAACCCAATCTACGCTATTTTGCATGAATCGATTTACTGCCAAGGCACTGCGTCTAATTGGTCTGCACATCGAGTTCGTGATCAGTACTCACACTTTAACTACCAAACGGGTAGTGAATTCTGGTTTACCGGAGAAATGGTGTACCCATGGATGTTCGACCAACTAGAAACGCTGAAGCCATTACGTGAAGCGGCAAACATGTTGGCTGAGAAATCAGATTGGGGTTCTTTGTACAATGCAGAGCAACTGAGCAAGAATACGGTTCCGATGGCATGTGCGGTTTATGCGGATGATATGTATGTAGAGCTGGATTACAGCCGTGAAACACTTGCGAACATTCCAAACTCAAAAGCGTGGATCACTAACGAGTACGAACACAATGGCTTGAGAGTGGATGGCGAAAGAATTGTAGATAAATTGGTGACGATGGTTGAAGCGTTAGAAAACCTGCCAAAATAATTAGACGGTTTACGTTAGAAGCTGTCTACGTTAGAAATCAGATACGCTAGAAACAAGAAAACGCTGCATCCGTGCAGCGTTTTTTTTATGCCATCGAACTCTGTTTTACTTGGTATCTAGTTGATCACTAGATACCGAGTAAAACGATAGAGTTTAAGAACCGGGAGGGATAGTTCCTAAATTCATTAAGGTTGGATGACGATATCTTGATTTTCAGTGGTCGATAAGCTGGCGCGGTTCTGTTCGATAAGTTGAGCCGCATAAGAGGGAGTCACAGCTTGAATTTCGCCTTTTGAACGAATGGTTAGTGCTTCCCACGCATGATCACGGTATTTGCCTGTTTGTGTATATTCAATAAGTACTCTCATGATTCTTCCATCCGATGTGTGGTTAACGTGCTACTAACATTAGCGCCATTGTTGAGGTTGCACACCTGTTAAAAATGGAACATAAGATTAACCAAATGAGAATGCGTGTAACTTGAAAAACAGCCCCAACTGCACTTATCTTACTTAACTGCGTTTATCGCAACTAACCGTATTTATCGCAACTAACAGCATTTATCGTAACCAACCGTCCTTATCGTAAATAGCGTCCATAAAAAAACGCTGCACAATGGCAGCGTTAAAGTTGAGATAGGTTGAAGGTTGTTTAGCTGTTTTCTAAGCCAACAATCTTGCGTGCAGACATCACTGCACTATCCAAGTCGGTCAATCTACCAGCACTTGCTGGACCAAGAACTGATGAATATAAAGCCAACTGTTTCTCAAATGATAAATCTAATTGGTTATATAGATTTTGGCGGATTTGAGCGTGTTGCTGTGGCTTTGCGCTCGACAGGCCTTCCAACGTATCGTAGATGAGTGTAGTTGTATCCATAACTGTCCTTAGTACATCTTTAGAAAATTTTGCATATTATGCACTTGGTGTCATCTTTGTTCTGCGAGATTGATCGCATTATGTGCAGCTCTGCTTAATTGTGTAATCAGTTAGTTACAATTGTGTTGTACGGCAAAGTGTCGAAAACTCGGGTTATGGTAAAAAGAAAAGGAGACGCACTGGTCTCCTTTGGGTCTATTAATCAATATTAAAACTTACTCATTACTTGCTACTTGCTGAGCTAATCAAATACGTCGAGAACCTAGCGAATGTTAATGTTCTTATCTCGATTTTCGTACATTTCAGGTGTGGTGTGTAATCCTCCAGCGTAACCTGCTGCTTCAAGTGTCTCTCTTACCTCTCGTACGTGCTCCGCCGTGACGGGTTCCTCTCTATCTCCAAGGTGCAATCGCACAAAGGTGATCAACTCAGCCAACCTTTGATCCGACAGCACATCTTCAAAGCTTGCCATTGGCATGAAGTTTCTGTCTTTGTCGAGATAGGTGGGTTGTAGACCGCGCACAGTCACCGCGATGGTGTTGAATGGATCGCTGTGCATGATAATGCCGTTATTCAACAGCGTAGGGGCGATAGGGTCGCGACCTTTACCATCGTCACCATGACACGCTCCACACGTTTGGCGATACGTGGTGTAAATATCAGTCGCGTAAGAGTCTTCATCAAACCCTTTAGGTTGTAACTGAACTGCATCACTAGCAACGGTGTTGTTGATGTCACCGCTGAGTAGGTAATAAGACATTGACTCAATATCTTCACGTGTCATCAAGCTGAGGCTGTTTTTCACTACGTCAGCCATGCCCGCAAAAGCAGTCCCTTTGTCTGAGTGACCCGTGTGTAAGAAATCGGTGAGTGTCGCTTCATCCCAACCATCGACATACAGTTCGTTGGCCGTGATATCGGGCGCATTCCAACCGTCAATCAAGTTACCTTGGAAAATACGTTCAGGTATCAGAGCTTGAGCAATGTTTCTTGGCGTGTGGCACTCCGAGCAGTGTCCAAGACCAGCGACCCAATATTTCCCTTGTTGCCATTTCTCAACGTTTTCGACTTCCGATTTAAGCTCTTCAGGCACTTGATAGTCAATCGGGTCGGTATCCATGAATACGATGTTCCAGCCAAGCAAACCTAAGCGAATGTTGGATGGAAACATCATGCTGTTGTCATCATTGCGTCGTGGCACGGCGGTGATGGACTGCATGTATTCCCACAAATCGACCATGTCTTGGTCTGTGAGATACTGATATGACGTGTAGGGCATAGCTGGGTATAGATAGCCGTTCTTACCCTTGCCGGCAACTAACGCGGCTCGGAAATCATCAAAGTCATAAGTCCCAATCCCTTCGGTGGTGTGTGGAGTTATGTTGGTTGAATACACGGTGCCGAAAGGAGTAACAAACGGTAGGCCGCCAGCAAAGGGTTCGCCACCTTCTGCACTATGACAAGCCACACAGTCACCGGCATACGCTAGGTATTCCCCACGCTCAACAGACGATGCTTTCAAACTCGTGAGCCTTTGTTGATCCACTTCACCGGCGTGTCGGATGTAAGCCCCAAGCGCAAGTATTTCGTTCTCGGTGAGCTGCTCATCAAACGCAGGCATTAGGTTGTTCAAGCCTTTGTTGATAGTGTGTTGTATCTCTTCAATACTGCCGCCGTGCAACCAAATATCGTCTGAGAGATCAGGCACGCCAATCTCTGGGTTCGCAACAGAACCATCAGCGTGACAAGACGAGCAGTATTTTACAAACAGCTCTTTGCCGACTTTAACTTTTACTTCTGGAACATCGGTATGGCGTTGATTGAGGGAAGCTAAGTAGTAAGAAACCTTAGCCACTTCATCGGGGCGCATGATTTCGCTCCAACCTGGCATAGCACCGTTCCGACCTTTGGCGATCGAATGAATCACAGCTTCATCACTGCCACCATAGAGCCACTCTTGGTCTATTAGGTTAGGAAAGTGCTTTTGTCCCTGAGCATTATCTCGGTGACAAGCAGCGCAGTGAGTTTGGAACAGAATCCTACCGCTGTTCACGATCTCTGGGACTGCAGCTAATCCCTCTAACGTAGTTTCGCTGGTTTGTGCAAATTGTTCATTGAGAGTGGTGGATGGTGAACTGAGCTTATCATCGCTTTGTTCCCAATCGACTAATCCTTCCCATTCGCCAAGCCCGGGGTAGAGCACCAAATAACCAGCAGACAAAAGAAATGCGACCGCATAGCTTACAAATAACAGCTTAGGTGGAGGCGCATCTTTCTCTTCAATACCATCAAAGGTGCCAATGGTGTGGTCATGATCGGCCTTGTGATTGCTACGCCAGTATTTAACGACAACAGACACCATCAGAATAAAGAATATTAAGGTTAAGAGTACCGCCCATAGATTCCAGAATGTGCTCATTGTGATACCTCCTGTGACGTATCTTTACCCAGGCTTTGTAAATAGCGAATCAGCGCTTCACCTTTGGTTTTGCCTCTTACTTGCAATCGGGCGTCACCAATTTCTTGATCGGTATAAGGCACACCTAAGGTACGTAAAACTTCCATTTTTGCGCTGATATCATCGCCTGTAAGCGTTTGTTCAAACAGCCACGGGTAAGAGGGCATGATCGATGTAGGAACGACTTTTCTAGGATCAGTTAGGTGAATAACATGCCACTGGTCAGAATACTTTCTACCTAAGTTAGTGAGGTCAGGGCCGGTACGTTTAGAACCCCACAAGTTAGGAAATTCGTAAATATCGTCGGCTTCTTTATTCGGGCGACCATTACGTTTCACTTCTGGCTCTAGAGGGCGAACCATTTGGGTGTGACACACATGGCAGCCTTCACTGATGTAGATGTCTCGCCCTGCCAACTCAATCGGTGTGAGTGGCATTGCTAAACTGCCTTTGGCAATATCGTCTCCGCGGACAATGCTTGGCACTACCCAAACCAACAAAGAGAAGGAGGCAACAACAACGGTGGTCAAAATTAAAATGACGATTGAATGTGTAAAGTCTTTACTCATCATTTAAGCCCCCTCATTAACGGTATGTTTAGCGTCGTGTACTACTGGCATACGAACCGTTTTGTACAAGTTGAATGCCATTAAGAACAATCCAAGTACAAACAGTGCACCACCAAAGAAACGCATGAATAGCCAAGGTGCTTTAAAGTCCATCGCTTCTACAAAACTGTAAATCAGTTCGCCATTTTCATTTTGAGCGAGCCACATATAACCCTCACCGATGCCTGCGATCCAAAGTGCTATCGCATAAATGGCGACGCCAGCATGAGCGAGCCAAAAGTGCCATTTAATTAGTCGTCGTGACCAAAGATCGGTTTGGCCCCATAAGCGCGGAATGAAATAGTAAAAAACCGCTATCCCTGACATTCCAACCCATCCAAGAGCTGCGGAATGTACGTGACCGATGATCCATTCGGTGTTGTGTGCCACCATGTTGAACCAGCGAATAGCGAGTAGCGGACCTTCGAATGTCGCCAAGCAGTAGTAAAGAATTGCTGAGAAAAAGAATAAAAGAATGTAGTCGGACTTCAGCTTTTCTTTGTTTTGCAGGAGGGTCATTGCGCTATTGAACGCACCGGCCCAAGAAGGGAGCCACAATATCAATGACATCACGATTCCGATGTTCTGAATCCAGATAGGAACGGAAGAATAAACCAAATGGTGCGTTCCGGCCCATGTGTAAAAGCCGACCAAGCCCCAGAAGTGGATCACAGACAATCGGTAAGAATAGATAGGTCGATCTGCCGCTTTGGGTATGAAATAGTAATTCATACCAATCACACCTGCAGTTAGTAAGAAGCCGACGGCATTATGTCCCCACCACCATTGAACAATTGCATCTTGAGCGCCTGCAAACACAGAGTAAGACTTCATCGCCAACACAGGCATCGCAAGGTTGTTCACGATGAAAATCATTGCAACGACGATGATGAAAGCAGCAAAGAACCAGTTAGCCACGAAGATATGGCTGACCTTTCGTTTAGCAAGGGTGCCAAAGAACAACACCGCATAAAGCACCCAAACCAGCACGATCATTAAGTCGATTGGCCATTCAAGCTCTGCATACTCTTTTGAGCTGGTGTGGCCTGCGGGTAAGGAAATGACCGCAAGCAATAGAATAAATTGCCATCCCCAAAATACCATCCATGAAAGGCTTTTATTGAACAATTCACAATGGCCTGTTCGCTGGGCAATGTACAAAGATGTCCCCATCAAAATATTCACGACGAACCCGTAAATCACTCCAGAGGTATGTAGCGGGCGCAGTCGACCAAACTGGAAATATTGAGAATCGAAGTTTAAGACTGGCCAATACAATTGCGCGGCGAGAATCACCCCGATGATCATGCCTACGATTGCCCATATTAAAGATGCGATGATGAAGTATTTAACGACCTTAATGTTGTACTGCGGTGTCACTTGTTCCATAACAAGGCTCCTTGCCTAAAGCTTTTATTCGCTGACTGAATTTGATTCGTTGAGTGAGTTTGAATCGTTGCCGAGCATTGAATAGAAATAGGAAATATCGCGGATGTCTTGGTCTGAAAGTGTGTCGGCTTGTTGCTGCATGAGAATTGCCAAACCACTGGTTCTTTCCCTTGTCTGATAGTCTTTTAACGAGGAAATGAGATATCCCACCTTTTGACCGCGAAGGTTCGGGTAGGGGTCTTGCGTTGAGATGCCATCAACGCCATGGCAGGTCATGCACACCTTTGCTTTCTGCTTACCTAACTCGAATTGATCTTGATTAACGTCAGCAGAAACAGGAAACATGACCAACGTCATTACTAGGGTTGAAAGTGTCGTCATGGGGTTAAATTTTTTTATATTCAAACTCATTCTCGATTCCCTTGATTATGAAATGAGTAAGCTTTTTAAGGGCGACACACGATACCTGCTGGTGGAATAGAAGCGACAGATATCAGAAAAACAGGCTCTCAAAGCTGCTTACGTTCGATTAAAGGTTATGCAGCAACAAGCATTCTTGCTACTTACTGACTCATATTTATTGTTAATTTTGATGGTCAGTACGTATTCAGTGGCTGGATTGGATTACTCATTGCCTTTAAAAAGCCGGGATTACTGGTATGAACGTTAATTAAAGTCTTATTTAGAGAAGGGTAAGGTGTTGTTCGCACCTGGTTACAGGAATGAAACGTTATCTGAGAAAGAGTCGAACTGCATCATTGAGAAAATAGGCAATGTCTAAGCAAGTCAAATGACCAATATGAACTAGACTCAATTTAGTGACCTTTTTAGAATGGAGTTTAAAATGAGAGCTGCACTTCTGTTTATACTTTCACTGTGTTCATTTTCTATTTTTTCAGCATCGGAACTCACAATATTCGATCACCTAGGGCAAAAGCATCAATTCAGTCGAGAACAACTGTTATTGCTTCCTCAAAAAGAAATATCCACCTCATTACCTTGGGTGGATGGAGAATTGGTTTATAGCGGTGTGGCCTTACAAACAGTGCTTGAAACAATGGATTTACCCATGGCTTCGCAAGTGACCTTTGTTGCACTAAACGACTATAAAATCGCGGTGCCCAAAGAAGACTTTGACGATTACCAGCCGATCATTGCGATTAAACAAAATGGCCAATTTATGTCAGTCAGAGAAAAAGGTCCGTACTGGTTGATATATCCACTTTCTTCGACTCCAGATATAGATAATACAGATTTCCATGCCAAGATGATCTGGCAGATACGCGATATTCATTTGTAAGGGCTTCGTATGAAAAAGCTGTTGTCATTGACTGCCATTAAAGTCGTCGTGTTATCTTTAGCGGCAGTGGTGCTCACCGTTAATATCTACAGTGTTACCCGCATTAACGATATTAATAAGAGTTTTTCTACCCGACAAAATGAGGCAACGTGGTTCGTTTTTCAATTGGTGAAAGAATACGCCAATTTCTTGATGGTAAGCCGCTCTGAAACCATTGATTATGATGAGTTATGGTTAGCGTACGATATTACGTGGAGCCGTTTTGATATATTGATTAACAGCACTGAGTCTTCCAATTTCATCAAGTCAGCAAACTTTAAGCCCTATTTCACAGCGGAATTTGATAAATTTAAGAGCTTGGAGCCCTCAATTAAACTGGTCAGCCAAGGGTTGTTGCCCAAGGAATCGTTACAGAAAAAGGTCGATATTTGCTACCACACACTCGTAGATTTTATTAACGACAAATTTCGATTACAAAGCCCTGTAATTGAAGAAAATACCTCAATGGTTGATAACTTAGTGACAGTCCATCGGATCAGTAGCGTTTTTCTTGTTGGCATCTTGTTGTTGACTGGGATTATTTTTTATATGGATTTTTCTATCAAAAGAAAGCTCTACTCTACGGATTTTATTACAGGGTTTCGCAATCGAATTTCATTGATGAAATTTGTGAAAAATAGCTACTCGAAGGACAATAACTTTGATCTCTATTTTGTCCGTATCAGGAACCTTACCGAAATTAATCAAAAATATGGCCTTGAATATGGTGATCTTGTCGTTAGTTCGGCCGCTAAATCTCTGACCGCTAAGATACCAGAAAGTACCATTTCATTTCGAAGCAGCGGAAGCCAGTTCTTATTTTTTATTAGTCTCCTAAAAGGTTAAAACCACCGACTTTAGTCGGTCAGCTTTAGCTATGATACTTTACAACTCTGTACATAGGTGGAGTTGGTCATGGACTATCGTTACGGAAGCCATACGGTT
>NZ_JACJFF010000310.1:0-960 GCF_014164465.1 Vibrio sp. SG41-7
TACGACCATGTGGCCCAGCAGATTGCACAAACCACCGGTGCTCAGGTAGCTAAGCGTCAATGCCTTAACCTCGTCCAGGACATGGCGCAGGATTTTGAAGATTATTACCTGCAAAATCGTTATCTCACCCCCGAGCCGGGCGATGCTCTGTTAGTGCTGACATTCGATGGTAAGGGCATTGTCATGCGGCCCGATTCGTTAAGGGAGTGTACTAAAAAGCGAGCGAAGAAAAGCAATAAGCTGAACTCGCGACTTAGCGCTGGCGAAAAGCGCGATCGTAAACGGATGGCGCAAGTTGCTTCGGTTTACACCGTGCAGGTGCATCAGCGTAGCGCCGAGTCCATTATGCACAGTGAGCAGGAAGAAAATGTGCATACATTCAGGACTCCGGCACGAAATAAGCGAGTTTGGGCAAGCGTAGAGCGAGAGCCCAAAGCGGTGATCACCGAGGCCTTTGAAGAAGCACTACAACGTGACCCGGAGCAGAAACGGCAATGGGTTGTAGTGATTGATGGCCAACCGGCGCAACGTAAAATGATCGAGAAAGTAGCCAAGGAGCTTGAGGTAACGGTTACCATCGTCATGGACTTTATCCATGTACTGGAATACCTCTGGAAAGCGGCCTGGTGCTTCTTCGATAAAGGCGATAATGCGGTTGAAGCCTGGGTCGCCAAATATGCAGTTAAGATACTCAAAGGCGGTTGCAGCCAGGTGGCAAAAGGACTCAGGCAGAGTGCAACAAAAAGGAAATTAACGAAGCGAGACGCTGTAGATAGCTGTGCGAAGTACCTGGTTAAAAACAAAGACAGGTTGAGATACGATGAGGCTTTGGCGTCGGGATTTCCGATAGCGAGCGGGATAATTGAAGGCGCCTGCCGGCATCTGATTAATGACCGCCTCGATATAACAGGAGCAAGATGGGGGCTAGATGGCGCCGAAGCCCTTTTAAAAATTCGCTCG
>NZ_JACJFF010000311.1:0-949 GCF_014164465.1 Vibrio sp. SG41-7
ATATGAATGACCATCTATCTCCTATCAATAAGAACCAAATCCAAAAGCTTATCCGAGAAGAATTAGAACCGACGTGGTTTGATAGTAAATCAGCGACACCTGATATGTCTTGGGTAACACCAACGGTACTTGATGTATTATTTTCTGAGTTGATAACGCACACACGCGGTAACCAATCAAAGGCGGCAAGAATTTTGGGTGTCAACAGAGGCACCTTCAGTAAAAAATTAAACCAGATTATAAGCCGAGGATTTGATAGTCATGAGGGAAAGTAAGTATCACGCCTATTGGTACTCTGCGGATGGTGCCGAGCTTGAGAAACCGCCACTTGCCTTGAAGAGGTCCATGACGGCCTCCTTAGTTCTCGCTTCGAGAATCACTGGCGGTAATATAATTAAATTGCAGAGGAGTCACCATTGGGCTCTTTTAGAAGTCAACGAATATACCCGACTATTAGTTGCTCGATAGGTTTAATACTGATGCCTTTCGCTTCTGCATCTGCTTAGATTTGTACGACAGAATCGCTCGATGATCACAGTGCCAGAACTGGTTGGCCTGACACGATCTTGGACAATTGTCATTTTCGGAAAGTAAAACATTAGTAATTAATGATGCATTAGTATGCAATTGCATTAAAAACAACAACTTAAAATGGTTCACGTTAAAAAGCCATACTTTTACCTACACTCATAGACAGGATCTTAAGGGCTAAGCGGTTTATTTAGATAGAAAAAAGGCTTCATTTATGATCAGATAATCGTCGCCAAACAAACCACCTACATCAACCGTGAAGCCGATGACGATTATCTCCCTACAAAAGCAGGTTAAGCAATTCTTTAATGCTGAAAGCCTTCAAAAAATGGCGAAAAGCACAGGACTTATGAAACGGTGTCGGGCGATCTTACCCGACCAGCTAGTGATAAGCCTAGTGGCCGCTTTGAGCAAAGGA
>NZ_JACJFF010000312.1:0-937 GCF_014164465.1 Vibrio sp. SG41-7
CACTGTGGGTCTTGAGTGATCATTCTGGGAAGCCATTATGGTTTCATGACTAGAAAGAAATCACCTAAATACCAAGAAGCACCACCTGAAGTCTCAGATTTGAATGAGGCTAAGGTGCTTATTGATGAGTTGTGGGAACAGTTGCGCCACCTTACCGATAAACAAGCAACTAACTCCAAAAATTCATCGAAGCCACCTTCGTCTGACAACCCTAAGGACAAGCATGAGCGAAAAAAGCTGAAAGCTCTGGTGGTCGCAATTCGAGAGGAGCTAAACAAGGCCACACAGGGCATCAACGAAAGCTCTCACCGTTAAAAAAAACGGATGTCATCATTGACTGCTTCCCTGAAACTTGTCCTTGTTGCGCTCAATCTGACATTGAGGTCCAAGGTGGGCCATACTATCGCCATCAGGTCTTCGATATTCCAAAGCCCACTGTCGATATCACCGAATACCGTTTATTTTCAGGTCAATGTCGGCACTGCAAAGAAACCGTCAAGGCTCAAAAGCCTGATGATGCATCGCAAGGGATTATAGGACCGAACTTATTAAGTTACATTGGAGTGCTTGCGGGTCAATATCACCTCAGTGTTCGGAAAATCCAATCTCTACTCAAAGAACAGCTTGGCACAACCTTTTCGGTCGGCGCGATTAGCGAAGCGCAAACGAAGGTCGCTTCAATGCTAACTCCATTGCATCAAGCGATAAAACAAGCGTTAAAGAAAGCGACTTTGATTCATGCTGACGAAACCTCTCATCACCGAAATGATGAAACGAGCCTTCGTTGGTGTTGGTTAGTGGCCAGTGATGACCTTGTCTATGAACAAATACTCTATTCACGCTCATCTTCCTCAGCGAAAAAGGTCATCGATGAAGACTATGCAGGCATTGTGGTTAGCGACCAGTGCCCAAGCTATAACTGGATAGCCGCAGACCG
>NZ_JACJFF010000313.1:0-931 GCF_014164465.1 Vibrio sp. SG41-7
TCATTAAGGTGGGCTTGACCGAACTGTTTTTGTGCCCAAAGGGTTGGCTCTATATAGGTCATGATAATCATCCTTGTCATTGCTTAGATGATCAGATCATGAAACCTAAAAATAGTTCAAAAAAATCCCCAAGCGTGGCTTAGGGATTTGTGTATAAGAGACAGCCTCGATAGGAGCCTTTTTTACGTTTGAAGATTAGCTGTCTGAGTAATAAGGAGCGGGTACTAAAAAAGGGCTGATGTTTGCACATCAACCCTTTGCTGTTTGTTGGTATCGGTTTTACTTTTTGATGCTCAGTAAAGTACCTGACTTACATCTAAACGAGTAGTAGCTGCGGCTCTCGTTGAATTTGCCTAAGCCTTCGCCATCGCAGTAGTCGATGTTGATATCACGCATTACTTCTAGTGTATCTTCGCTGTTCAAAGCGAATTTAGAACCATCAGAACAGACGATACGAATTCGCTCATCATGGCTTACTGAGTAGATATCGACTTCGGTATTACACAGCTCAAAAGAGGCTTCACGAAAGTTGTCTTGCTGTGTATTTGAAGCGCAACCTGCAGTCAGTGTTGCAGCGAAAACTGCCAAAAGTCCGAGTCTTTTCATTGTTAATCCTTCGCTATCATCAGATTGGGTGATGAGTTTTATATGCTATTTGAGGTAGCCTATACAACAATACGCTTAGGCTCAAGGAGCGTTCGTTGACTCTAAGATATAAAAGTATAGATGTAGACAGATAATTTATAACTGGTTAACTACATGTTTATCCAATACGTATCACCAATAAAAAAGACCAACACTGAGGTTTAATGCCGTTCGGATAAGCATTATTGCTTGAACCTGAACGGATATTTGGCTGGGACAAAGAGGACTGAACGTGGAAACGTTCGGTCCTTTCTTTTATCTGGAAGAATGAAGTGACTTAAACTGT
>NZ_JACJFF010000314.1:0-893 GCF_014164465.1 Vibrio sp. SG41-7
TTTACCATGCTTTCGAACAGCATTACTCTGACTGCAAAATCGACAATTAACCTGAATAGTTGCCATGATTGGTACCCCAAAAACGTAGATTCTACCACAGAAAACAACAGATTGGAGTCATGACCCTATTATGCCCTGTCATCGTTTGATTATTAACAACGATAGACTTTTCTAGTACAAACCCATCAACTATGTTTTCAATTTCAACTTGAGTTCCGTGCCACATTGGAACCCCAACACCAGACGTAAAAAAAAGACTTTCATCAGAGCAAAATTCAGCTAAATAAATGACTCCATTTGGCTTTAAAATTCTTAGTAGTTCAGAAACAACATTTACCCTAACTTGCGCCTCTGGAATGCATGTAAAAACAGCACACGTAACAATGGCATCAAAGGAAGAATCAGAAAAAGGAAGTTGTGAACCTTTTGAGTAGTTCAGCTCTAGATGCGGGAATTCATTGTTCCCACGATTAATCATTTCCAATGAAGAATCAACACCACAAATACTTTTATAACCTAAGTCATAAAGCTCATTAGTTACTCTTCCATACCCACAACCAAAATCGAGAACTTGGCTAGAATAAGGAACTGTATTAATAAGTAACTCGCTGATTAATTGAAGATTAAACTCAACTTTACCAGCAACATCATCCCAATTACTCAAAGATTTCTCCTTAAATCATATAACGAATGACATGGATTCCCCCTACCGAGGATCTGCCACACTTATGTGGTACTTAAATGCATCGGAGGCACCATGTCTGATTTTTCTTATTTCTGCGGTATCGACCTAGCTAAAAACCACTTCAGTCTTCATGCCGTAGACCAAAATGGTAAGGTCATACTTCATAAGTCGGTAACTCGCTCTAAACTACTGACTACAATAGCAAATA
>NZ_JACJFF010000315.1:0-887 GCF_014164465.1 Vibrio sp. SG41-7
TAGGGCGTGTTGATCTTTCGTGAGTGTTTTTTGAACAGCATGGTAAAGAGTTATAATTTGCTTCGCCAAAAGTAAAACCATAACCAATACCATGCCAAGAACAATGCTAACTGATATTCGCTGGGAACTGCTACTCCAAATTATGAAAAGTACAGGTCGTATTTACGATAAAACTGAACATCGAATGACATTTGAAGGAATACTTTATCGAATGAGAACAGGTATTCCTTGGCGGGATCTACCCTCTGAGTTCGGAGAGTGGAGTACCGTTTACAGACGATTTAACCTTTGGTCAAAGAAAGGAGTTTTAGATAATCTTTTCAAAAGCTTATCTAGCATGGCTGATTTTGAATGGGTATTTCTTGATGGCTCTATAGTTAGAGCGCATCAGCATAGTACAGGTGCAGCGACTGAAAGTTCAGAGCAAATAGGAAAAAGTCGCGGGGGCAACTCAACCAAAATTCACTTAGCCGTAGATAGTGGTGGCCTGCCGATTTGCTTTGATTTATCAGAGGGACAACGCCACGATATAGTGCATGCTGAAAGCTTAGTTGAGCAACTCGATGAAGTTAATACCATCGTTTGTGATAAAGGATATGACAGCGAACCTTTCCGTACTTTTGTTAAGGAACGTGGCGGAGAAACGGTAATTGCTAAACGCAATTACGGACAAGATATAGACAAGGACAGTATGGATTGGTGTCTATACAAGTATCGTCACTTGGTCGAAAATGCCTTTGGGAGAATTAAGCATTATCGAGCTATTTCAAGTAGATATGACAAACTAGAAAGGAATTATGCCAGCATGTTATCGCTGGCATTCATGTTAATGTGGCTACCGATGTATTGTTGAACGCGAAATGTACAGCAAAGATCAACACGCCCTA
>NZ_JACJFF010000316.1:0-877 GCF_014164465.1 Vibrio sp. SG41-7
GGAGTAAACGCATTATCTGGGTTATCCACGTCGGTACTAGTCAATGTTCCTGAAGTAGTTACCGCTTTGTCAGTCTCGTCCACACTTACCGTTGCGGTACTGACTGTCGCTTTATCATTGGTGCCATTAATCGTCACTTTGATGGTCGACGGTGTGCCATCAACGGAAGAGACGGTAAAGGTTTCTTCGACTTTATCGCCGACGTTCAATTGATTAAACGCACTGTTGGCGTTGAACGTCCAATGACCATTAGCATCAATAGTCAGGTCACCGTTGGTGCCTGAAATAGAATCGGGTGTGAACGCATTGTCTGGGTTATCTACGTCGATACTGGTCAATGTTCCTGATGTCGTTACCGCTTTGTCAGTTTCATCGATGGCAACGGTCGCGCTACTGATAGTAGCGGCGTCGTTAGTCCCGTTAATCGTCACTTTTATGGTTGACGGTGTGCCATCAACAGACGATACAGTGAAGGTTTCTTCGACCTTGTCGCTGATATTTAACTGATTAAACGCACTGCCGGCGGTGAACACCCAATGCCCGTTGGCATCAATGGTTAAGCCGCCGTGGGTTCCTGTGAGCGAAACCGGAGTGAATGTGTTGTAAGGGTTATCCACGTCGGTGCTGGTCAACGTTCCTGAGGTAGTTATAGCTTTGTCAGTTTCATCGATGGCGATGCTTGCACTGCTAACAGTGGCTTTGTCGTTAGTGCCATTAATCGTCACTTTGATGGTCGACGTTGTGCCATCAACAGACGATACAGTAAAGGTCTCTTCGACTTTATCGCCGACGTTTGATTGGTTAAACGCACTGTTGGCGGTGAAGACCCAATGACCATTAGTATCAATAGTCAGGTCACCGTTGGTGCCTGAAATAG
>NZ_JACJFF010000317.1:0-873 GCF_014164465.1 Vibrio sp. SG41-7
CTATTTCAGCAAGATTAAAGAGGCCATCATTATCAGCATCGCCAAGTGAGCCTTGCTCTGGAGAAATATCACTTGTTGGGCTCCACCCATAAGTAAGCTCATCGCTATCAGATAAGCCGTCCTCATCACTATCGGATGAAGTTGGGTTCGTCTGGTAAAGAAGGATTTCATCAGCATTACTTAAACCATCATTATCAGCATCACCTAGGCCACCTTGCTCTGGAGAGGAAGTGTTAATTGGGTCCCAATGATAGGTGAGCTCAAAGAAATCACTAATACCATCATTATCGCTATCTGCCACAGTTGGGTTAGTCCCAAGTTCGATCTCATACTTGTTCGTTAACCCATCACCATCAGCATCGCCATCCCCACCATTAACAGGGCTATTTGAGTTATCTTTATCCCAGCCATAAAGCTCTTCGTGTACATCGTAAAGACCATCATTATCTGTATCGATTTGAGGGGTATTAGAATTCTGATCGAGAGGGTTTGAGCCTTGTAGAGCTTCTTGACCATCGCTTACGCCATCGCCATCACTGTCCGTTACTTTAGGGTCTGTCCCTAAATTAGCTTCGGCTAAATTACTCAGGCCATCTCCATCAAAATCACCACCCGCACTCTGGCTTCCACTATTTTCAACTAACGGGTCCCAACTTAAGGTGATCTCTAAAGCATCAACAAGTCCATCACCATCTGTATCAGCGGACTCTGGATTAGTGTGATGAGTATAGAGCTCATCCAGGTTAGATATGCCGTCTGAGTCAAAGTCACTCGATTCTGGCACTTGAGCATTGAGAGGATCCCAACTGTAAACCACCTCATGATAATCATTAATACCATCGCTATCAGTATCAACATCTACAAGCGACGTAT
>NZ_JACJFF010000318.1:0-870 GCF_014164465.1 Vibrio sp. SG41-7
CTGCGGTGCCTTATTCGTTAGATGACATCTAGTGTGTCCGCCGCATTAACAGGCTCTCCGCAAGTGGTCTTAACCTATCTCCATCATTAGCGTCTGCAATGACCCGGTGGGTTTAACTCTTTATGCTGCTTAGGTTTCTACTTAAGCAGCATAGTTTTCATATTCGGTTTGATTGTGTAAAAGCGACCATATAATTCGTGCGTTCTTCGCGGCAAGTGCCACTATCGCTCGGTTCATTCCTCTTCGTTCTAGAACGCCTCGACACCACTGACTTAGCTTATCTTGCTTGTCGCCAAGGTTGGCAATGACTGTCCTTGCCCCGTGAACTAATAGTGTTCGCAAGTATTTGTCGCCGTGTTTGGTTATCCGACCTAAGCGAGGCTTTCCTCCCGTCGAATATTGCTTTGGTACGAGTCCTAGCCAAGCAGAGAAATCACGGCTTTTATCAAATTGAGAACCATTGCCTATCGAAGCAAGTATCGCAGTAGCGGTTTGCGGTCCAATGCCACGAACCTTCATCACTCGTTGAACATTAGCGCTGACCTTAGCAAAAGACTCGAAGATTTGTTCAGTATCGGCGATACGTTGATTCAACTCTCCAAGGTGGTGATAAGCATCGGCAATCACCGTTCTTGCGAGATGTGGCAGTTCATTTTCTGCATCTTCAAGCATTAAGGGAACGTGTTTCATTAATGAAGAGCGGCCAACAGGAATGATTAACCCGAACTCAGAGAGTAGGGCGCGTATGCGATTCATAAGCGCGGTGCGTTCACGAACCCAATGCTCTCTCATTCTATGTACCGATAAGATGGCTTGTTGCTCGGGGGATTTTACGGGTACAAAGCGAGTTGATGGACGCTGAACAGCTTC
>NZ_JACJFF010000319.1:0-870 GCF_014164465.1 Vibrio sp. SG41-7
GAAGCTGTTCAGCGTCCATCAACTCGCTTTGTACCCGTAAAATCCCCCGAGCAACAAGCCATCTTATCGGTACATAGAATGAGAGAGCATTGGGTTCGTGAACGCACCGCGCTTATGAATCGCATGCGCGCCCTACTCTCTGAATTCGGGTTGGTCATTCCTGTTGGCCGCTCTTCGTTAATGAAACAGGTTCCCTTAATGCTGGAAGACGCAGAAAATGAACTGCAACACCTCGCAAGAACGGTGATTGCCGATGCTTATCACCACCTTGGAGAATTGAATCAACGTATCGCCGATACAGAGCAAGTCTTTGACTCTTTTGCTAAGGTCAGCGCTAATGTTCAACGAGTGATGAAAGTTCGAGGTATTGGGCCGCAAACTGCAACAGCGATACTTGCTTCGATAGGCAATGGTTCCCAATTTGATAAAAGTCGCGATTTCTCTGCTTGGCTAGGCTTAGTACCAAAGCAATATTCGACGGGAGGAAAGCCTCGCTTAGGTCGGATAACCAAACACGGCGACAAATACTTGCGAACACTATTAGTTCACGGCGCAAGGACCGTGATTGCCAACCTTGGCGACAAGCAAGATAAGTTAAGTCAGTGGTGCAGAGGCGTTCTGGAACGAAGAGGAATGAACCGAGCAATAGTGGCACTTGCCGCGAAGAACGCACGAATTATATGGTCGCTTTTACACAATCAAACAGAATATGAAAACTATGCTGCTTAAGTAAAAATCTAAGCAACATAAAGAGTTAAACCCACCGGGTCATTGCAGACGCTAATGATGGAGATAGGTTAAGACCACTTGCGGAGAGCCTGTTAATGCGGCGGACACACTAGATGTCATCTAACGAATAAGGCACCGCAG
>NZ_JACJFF010000031.1:0-48548 GCF_014164465.1 Vibrio sp. SG41-7
AGCTGGTATCGATATCTACAACCTAACTAAGTACACGCGTTCGAACCAAAACACATGTATTAACCAACGTCCAACTGTACTTCCTGGTGAACCAGTTGCACGCGGTGATGTTCTTGCTGATGGTCCTTCAACTGACCTTGGTGAACTTGCTCTTGGCCAAAACATGCGTATCGCATTCATGCCTTGGAACGGTTACAACTTCGAAGACTCGATCTTAGTATCTGAGCGCGTAGTTCAAGAAGACCGTTTCACGACAATCCACATTCAAGAACTATCTTGTGTGGCTCGTGATACTAAGCTGGGTTCTGAAGAGATCACAGCTGATATTCCAAACGTAGGTGAGTCTGCTCTGTCTAAACTAGACGAGTCAGGTATCGTTTACATTGGTGCTGAAGTTAAGGGTGGCGACATCCTAGTTGGTAAAGTAACCCCTAAAGGTGAAACTCAACTGACTCCTGAAGAGAAGCTACTACGTGCTATCTTCGGTGAGAAAGCATCTGATGTTAAAGATACTTCTCTACGTGTACCAAACTCTGTTTCGGGTACTATCATCGATGTACAAGTCTTCACTCGCGATGGCGTAGAGAAAGACAAACGTGCACTTGAAATCGAACAGATGCAGCTTAAAGAAGCTAAGAAAGATCTAACTGAAGAGTTCCAAATTCTTGAGGGTGGCCTTCTTAACCGTGTTAAAGCTGTACTTCTGTCTGGTGGTTACTCTGAAGCTAAGCTTGATACTATCGGTCGTAAGCAATGGCTAGAGCAAGTTCTAGAAGACGATGCGCTACAAACACAGCTTGAGCAACTTGCTGAGCAGTGGGATGAGCTAAAAGCAGACTTCGATAAGAAGTTTGAAACTAAGCGTCGTAAAATCACTCAAGGTGATGATCTAGCGCCTGGCGTTCTTAAGATTGTTAAAGTTTACCTAGCTGTTAAACGTCGTATCCAGCCTGGTGATAAGATGGCCGGTCGTCACGGTAACAAAGGTGTAATCTCTAAGATTAACCCTGTTGAAGACATGCCATACGATGAGAAAGGTCAGCCTGTAGACATCGTACTTAACCCGCTGGGTGTACCATCGCGTATGAACATCGGTCAGATCCTAGAAGTTCACTTAGGTTTGGCTGCGAAAGGTATCGGTGACAAGATCAACCAAATGGTTAAGGAACAACAAGAACTGCATAAGTTCCGTGAGTTCCTACAAAAGGTTTATGATCTTGGTGATACTCGTCAGAAAGTTGATATTGCTGAACTGTCTGATGATCAAGTTCGTACACTGATTAAGAACCTACGTGGCGGTCTACCGATTGCTACTCCTGTGTTCGACGGTGCTTCTGAGTCTCTAATCAAAGAACTACTTAAACTGGGTGATCTGCCAGAATCTGGTCAGCTTAAACTGTTTGATGGTCGTACTGGTGATTCGTTTGAGCGTCCTGTAACTGTTGGTTACATGTACATGCTGAAACTGAACCACTTGGTTGATGACAAGATGCATGCTCGTTCAACTGGTTCTTACAGCCTAGTAACTCAGCAACCACTTGGTGGTAAAGCTCAGTTCGGTGGTCAGCGTTTCGGTGAGATGGAAGTATGGGCACTAGAAGCATACGGTGCTGCATATACTCTACAAGAAATGCTAACAGTTAAGTCGGATGACGTTAACGGCCGTACTAAGATGTATAAGAACATCGTAGATGGCAACCATAGCATGGAACCTGGCATGCCAGAGTCGTTCAACGTACTGTTGAAAGAGATTCGCTCGCTAGGTATCAACATCGAGCTAGAAGACGAAGAGTAATCCCTCTTTTTTATAAAGAAGATTGGATTACTTGGTAAAGGGGGCTCACTTTAGTCGGTGAGCTCCTTTAACTCCTTACAGGAGCTGAACGTGAAAGACTTATTAAACTTTCTAAAAGCACAGCATAAGACCGAAGAATTTGATGCAATCAAAATCGGTCTATCTTCACCAGACACGATCCGTTCGTGGTCTTTTGGTGAAGTTAAAAAGCCAGAAACAATTAACTATCGTACGTTCAAACCTGAACGTGATGGTCTGTTCTGTGCACGTATTTTTGGTCCAGTTAAAGACTACGAATGTCTTTGTGGCAAATACAAGCGCCTGAAGCACCGTGGTGTTATCTGTGAGAAGTGTGGCGTTGAAGTTACACAAACTAAAGTTCGTCGTGACCGTATGGGCCACATCGAGCTTGCTTCACCAGTTGCTCACATCTGGTTCCTAAAATCACTACCGTCTCGTATCGGTCTACTAATGGATATCCCTCTGCGTGATATCGAACGTGTTCTTTACTTCGAAATGTACGTAGTAACTGAACCGGGTATGACTGATCTAGAAAAATCTCAGATGCTTACTGAAGAAGAGTATCTGGATCGTCTAGAAGAGTGGGGTGACGAATTCACTGCTAAGATGGGTGCTGAAGCGATCAAAGATCTGCTTTCAACAATGGACCTTCATCAAGAAGTGGAAGAAATGCGCGAAGAGTTGGAAACAACTAACTCTGAAACTAAGCGTAAGAAAGTTACTAAGCGTTTGAAGCTAGTTGAAGCGTTCATCTCGTCAGGCAACAAGCCTGAGTGGATGATCCTAACTGTACTTCCAGTGCTACCGCCAGATCTTCGTCCTCTAGTACCTCTAGATGGCGGTCGTTTTGCGACTTCAGATCTGAACGACCTTTACCGTCGTGTGATCAACCGTAACAACCGTTTGAAGCGTCTTCTAGAGCTAGCGGCTCCAGACATCATCGTACGTAACGAAAAGCGTATGTTGCAAGAGTCTGTTGATGCCCTTCTAGATAACGGTCGTCGCGGTCGTGCGATCACAGGTTCTAACAAGCGTCCTCTGAAATCTCTTGCTGATATGATCAAGGGTAAACAAGGTCGTTTCCGTCAGAACCTTCTAGGTAAGCGTGTAGACTACTCTGGCCGTTCTGTAATCACAGTAGGTCCATACCTTCGTCTACATCAGTGTGGTCTTCCTAAGAAGATGGCACTTGAGCTATTTAAGCCGTTCATCTACAGCAAGCTAGAGACTCGTGGCATGGCTACGACAATCAAAGCTGCTAAGAAAATGGTAGAGCGCGAAGAAGCGATTGTTTGGGATATCCTAGACGAAGTTATCCGTGAACACCCAGTACTGCTTAACCGTGCGCCTACACTTCACCGTCTAGGTATCCAAGCGTTTGAACCAGTACTAATCGAAGGTAAAGCGATTCAGCTTCACCCACTAGTGTGTGCGGCATACAACGCCGACTTCGATGGTGACCAAATGGCTGTACACGTGCCTCTAACTCTAGAAGCACAGCTTGAAGCTCGTACCCTAATGATGTCGACGAATAACATTCTGTCGCCAGCATCAGGTGATCCGATCATCGTACCTTCTCAGGACGTTGTATTGGGTCTTTACTACATGACACGTGACAAGATCAACGTGAAAGGTGAAGGTATGTACCTTGCTGGCCCTGCTGAGGCTGAAAAGGCATACCGTACTAAGACTGCTGAGCTACATGCTCGCGTTAAAGTACGTATCACTGAAACAGTAGTAGATGAAGACGGCAATAGCACAACGAATACTGGCCTAGTAGATACGACTGTAGGTCGTGCAATGCTATGGCAGATCGTTCCTAAAGGCCTTCCGTACAGCATCGTTAACCAAAAGTTAGGTAAGAAGCAGATCTCTACTCTTCTTAACGAGTGTTACCGTAAGCTTGGTCTAAAAGATACAGTAGTATTTGCTGACCAAATCATGTACGCAGGTTTCGCATACGCGGCTCTTTCTGGTGTTTCTGTAGGTATCAACGATATGGTTGTTCCTCAAGCGAAATACGACGAGATTGAATCTGCTGAAGAAGAAGTTCGCGAAATCCAAGAGCAATTCCAATCTGGTCTTGTTACTGCGGGTGAGCGTTACAACAAAGTTATCGATATCTGGGCATCTACGAATGACCGCGTTGCGAAAGCAATGATGGATAACCTATCTTCTGAAACAGTTATTAACCGTGACGGCGAAGAAGAACAGCAAGAATCGTTCAACAGCATCTACATGATGGCCGACTCGGGCGCACGTGGTTCTGCAGCTCAGATTCGTCAGCTAGCAGGTATGCGTGGTCTGATGGCGCGTCCAGATGGTTCAATCATCGAAACGCCGATCACTGCGAACTTTAAAGAAGGTCTAAACGTCCTTCAGTACTTTATCTCAACGCACGGTGCTCGTAAGGGTCTTGCGGATACAGCACTGAAAACAGCAAACTCGGGTTACCTAACTCGTCGTCTAGTAGACGTTGCTCAAGACGTTGTAGTACACGAACATGACTGTGGCACGCATGAAGGTATCGACATGATGCCTCACATCGAAGGTGGTGACGTTAAAGTTGCACTTTCTGAGCTTGCTCTTGGTCGTGTTGTTGCTGAAGATGTTCTTAAGCCTGGTACTGAAGATGTACTGATTCCACGTAATACTCTGATTGATGAGAAGTGGTGTCAAATCATGGAAGACAACTCAGTAGATAGCATGAAAGTGCGCTCTGTTGTTACCTGTGATGCAGACTTCGGTTGTTGTGCACAGTGTTACGGTCGTGACCTAGCACGTGGTCACCTAGTGAACCAAGGTGAAGCAGTTGGTGTTATCGCTGCACAATCTATCGGTGAACCGGGTACACAGCTAACGATGCGTACGTTCCACATCGGTGGTGCGGCATCTACTGCAGCAGCAGAGAACAGCATCCAAGCTAAGACAACTGGTACTGTGAAGCTTCACAATGCTAAGTTCGTAACTAACAAAGATAAGAAACTGGTTATCACTTCTCGTGCATCTGAGATGACGATTATTGATGAGTTCGGCCGTACTAAAGAGAAGCACAAACTTCCTTACGGTTCGATGCTAACCAAAGGCGACAACGCAGCAGTTACTGCTGGTGAAGTTGTAGCTAACTGGGAAGCGCATACCATGCCAATCATCACTGAAGTGGCAGGTCGTATCCAATTCGTAGATATGATCGATGGTATTACAGTTTCTCGTAACACTGACGATCTAACGGGTCTTTCTTCAAGTGAAGTTACAGACGCAGCAGCTCGCCCAGCAGCAGGTAAAGATATGCGTCCAGCTATCAAACTTGTTGATGAGCAAGGTAACGACGTAATGATCCCTGGTACTGATATGCCAGCTCACTACTTCCTACCTGGCAAAGCGATTGTAAACATCGAAGATGGCGCTGAAGTTGGCATTGGTGACACACTATCTCGTATCCCTCAAAAATCGAGCGGAAACAAAGATATCACCGGTGGTCTACCACGCGTAGCTGACCTATTCGAAGCTCGTAAGCCTAAAGAGCCTGCGATCCTTGCTGAGCACACAGGTACTGTGTCTTTCGGTAAAGAAACGAAAGGTAAGCGTCGTCTAGTAATCACTCGTGAAGGCGGTGACGCTTACGAAGAGATGATTCCTAAGCATCGTCAATTGAACGTGTTCGAAGGTGAGAAGATTGAACGTGGTGATGTAATCGCCGACGGTCCTGAAACTCCACACGATATCCTGCGTCTACGTGGTATCCACGCAGTAACTCAGTACATCGCGAACGAAGTTCAAGAAGTTTACCGCTTACAAGGCGTAAAGATTAACGATAAGCACATTGAGACTATCGTTCGTCAAATGCTACGTAAGTGTACAATCACTCATTCTGGTGACTCTCCGTTCCTACCTGGCGAACAAGTTGAGTACCACAATGTTAAGATTGCTAACCGTAAGCTAGAAGCTGAAGGTAAAGAACTAGTACGTTTCGAACGTGATCTACTAGGTATTACTAAAGCATCTCTTGCAACTGAGTCATTCATCTCAGCTGCATCGTTCCAAGAAACGACTCGCGTACTAACAGAAGCTGCGGTTTCTGGTAAGCGTGATGACCTTCGCGGTCTGAAAGAGAACGTAATTGTTGGTCGTCTGATCCCTGCTGGTACTGGTTTCGCATACCACCAAGAGCGTCAAAAGCAACGTGAAGAAGAGCAAGAAGGTCCTTCAGCTGAACAAGCTACTGACAATCTAGCAGCACTTCTAAACGCTGGTTTCTCTTCAGAAGAGTAAGCTCTACGAGTAGTCTCTAAGAGATAAGAAAAGGCACCTTCGGGTGCCTTTTTTGTATCTGGCGTATAGGTGTTTAACGAGAGGTTTATAGATTAGAAGTTGATAGGTATGCTTGCTTACAGATTGCTTGGCTGGTGGACTTAGTCGATAGTACTTTCTCGAAGGCAGCTTGCGTGTTAACAGGGAGGCAGTTTAAGTGTTTACAGGAAGGCGCTGAGGATGAAACCGGTGAGAAGTGTTACGTCGGGTTATCTCAAAACATCAGGGTAGGGACGAACCAATAGGCTCTGGTAGAAGAGTTGGGTGTAACGCTACAGACAAAACAAAAAGCTTGCACAGAGGCAAGCTTAGAAGATGTTAAGCCATTAAGCTCCTGGTGGAACCGCTAGGCTGTCGGCAATTTGTTGTATCAGTTGGTCTTCAACCGCAAACCTAGCCTCAAGAATCTCACCTACGAGTGACAGTTCACTATCAAAGCTTTCTAATGTATCACTAGCTTCAATGGCGGCGTACTTGTCGGTGAAGTTGAGCAGAGGGTCCGTGGTAAGGACGATATGACCATAAGACTGGTTGATTTCGTCTGTTGCTTTGAAGCCAGTAGACTGCCATCTGTCCATCACCATGTCATAGATTTTGAAATGACCTTCGGAGATGTAATCAACAAGATGTTGGCTGAATTTTTGGAGTTCTTCTGGAGAAGGCAGTTCAGTGATTGCAGTTGCTTTCGACGATGAAGGCTGTAGAGCGGCAAGCTTACAATACTCAACGATTAGAGACTGTCGAGTTTCGAGCCAATGATCGATGACCTCATTAGAGCCACCCCATTGTTCTTGTATTTGTTTGAATTTATTTAGCATGACCATGTCCTCATGATCTGATCACAACCTTGTGATCAAGTAATTGCCTAAGCAAGGTCCATTTATTGGTATCTACTAAAAGTAATAGTTTGAATTATTCTCTGCTACAACTCTAGTATGAAATTAGATTGCCAGTAAAATGAACGAACTGCAAGCAATGAGGCATAGGGATGTTAAAAAAAAGTGATAACAAAATGACAGAGCAAGCTTATTGGTGCGTCGTTTCAGGTAGTGATATTTGGGTTAATAATGATCAGTTTCCTTATGGCTCAGCTGAAGAGCTAGGGCTGAGTGTCGAGCATGCAATCTGTATTGGTCAGCATCAAGGTCGTAAGGTGTATTGGCTCAACGATTGTGATGTTGAGAGTGAACTGACCATGATAAACCTACGTGAGTTATTGCACTGGCCTGAATCGAGTTTTCTGACAGCAAGCAAAGCCATCCAGTATGGGCACATGACGCAAAGTATGCGTTTTTGTCCTCAGTGTGGCGGTCGTAATCACCTCAACCATAATCAGGTGGCGATGCAATGCGGAGACTGCCGAACACTTCATTATCCTCGCATCTTCCCGTGCATCATTGTCGCTGTACGAAACGACAACAAGATATTGCTTGCACAGCATCCAAGACATAAAACAGGTATGTATACCGTGATAGCGGGCTTCCTAGAGGTTGGAGAGACCTTAGAGCAGTGCGTGGCAAGAGAAGTCAAAGAAGAGACAGGCATCGATGTCAGTAATATTCGTTACTTTGGCAGCCAGCCATGGGCGTTTCCGTCGAGTATGATGATGGCCTTTCTGGCAGATTATGCTGGTGGTACGCTTAAACCCGATTACAGTGAACTGTCGGATGCCCAATGGTTTGATGTAACAAGCCTGCCTGATGTAGCTCCAGTAGGAACGATTGCGAGACAATTGATTGAGAAAACTGTGGGTGACGTGATGAAAGATGGTGTGACGGAGCAGACGATAGAGTACTAATTTACCTATGATAGTATTTGGCCTATAGGTGGTCAAAAGCTAAAAAAAACCCTCCACAAGTGGAGGGGGTAAGTAAGATGTCGTTATGAGATGCTGAGTAGTGACTACTCAGATGTTATAATTGTAATTTTCGCTAGCGAACAAATTTTTAACATGCTCCTGCAATTGGGTGCAAATTAAGCATTGATTTAAAAGTTAATAACTTGATCTAGGTTGCAAAGCACACAGCTTTTACCCTTCAATCAGTGTTAGAATACTTGCCATCAAAACTAGACAAGATTGAATTGGAATTTACGGAATGACCGAATTAAAAAACGATCGCTATTTACGCGCACTTTTAAAACAGCCTGTTGATTACACACCAGTATGGATGATGCGCCAAGCTGGCCGCTATCTTCCAGAGTACAAAGCAACGCGCGCTGAAGCGGGCGATTTCATGTCTTTGTGCAAAAACGCTGAACTGGCATCAGAAGTAACACTTCAACCTTTACGTCGTTTCCCGCTTGATGCGGCAATCTTGTTCTCTGACATCCTAACTATCCCTGATGCAATGGGCTTAGGCTTGTACTTTGAAACTGGTGAAGGTCCTAAGTTTGAACGTCCTATCACATGTAAAGCTGACGTAGAGAAGATTGGCCTACCTGATCCAGAAGGCGAGCTTCAATACGTAATGAATGCTGTTCGTCAGATCCGTAAAGATCTGAAAGGCGAAGTGCCATTGATTGGTTTCTCTGGTAGCCCTTGGACACTGGCAACTTACATGGTTGAAGGCAGCAGCTCGAAGGCGTTTACTAAGATCAAGAAGATGATGTACGCAGAGCCACAAACACTGCATTTACTTCTAGATAAGCTGGCTGACACCGTTATTGAATACCTGAACGCGCAAATTAAAGCGGGTGCACAATCGGTAATGGTATTCGACACATGGGGTGGTGTACTTACTCCGCGTGACTACAACCTGTTCTCACTACAGTACATGCACAAAATTGTCGATGGCCTAATCCGTGAAAACGAAGGTCGCCGTGTACCGGTTACTCTGTTCACTAAGAACGGTGGCATGTGGCTAGAATCTATCGCAGCGACTGGCTGTGATGCGGTGGGCCTAGACTGGACAATCAATATTGCGGATGCAAAAGCGCGTATTGGCGATAAAGTGGCTCTACAAGGCAACATGGACCCATCAGTGCTTTACGCACAACCTGAGCGTATTCGTGAAGAAGTCGGCACTATCCTTGAAGGTTTTGGTGACGGCGGTACTGGTCACGTATTTAACCTTGGCCATGGTATTCACCTAGATGTGCCACCAGAGAATGCTGGTGTATTTGTGGACGCAGTTCATGACCTATCTAAGCCATACCATAAGTAATTAAGATATGTTTTCAAAGCCCCTAGATATGTTAACTAGGGGCTTTTTTGTTTGTGCTGTTGGCATTTTATTCTTATCGTTAGTTAGTTTTCTACTATGCTGAACATAACAACCTCTAACGGAAAGTTTTATGTTTAGACTTAGGTATTTATTCTTTACGCTATTGTTGCTCTTACTTGGCTGTGCTTCCGACGTTTCTACTGATTATGATTCGTCAGTCAGCTTCGCAGGCTTTAAAACTTATCAATATGATGAACCCAAGCAATCACCTTTAACACTTGATGCTGCTCGAATTAAAAAAGCCGTAGATGAAGAAATGAAGTTCCGAGGAATCAGTTTCTTAGAGAGTGATGCACAACTTACGGTTTATTACGAAATTCTTGAGGAATCCGAGTTACTTGCTGATGGGCCTACTTTTAGCTTTGGTTTCGGAACTGGGAGTATCAACAACGTCTATGGAGCAGGAGTTAGCACCCCCACTCGTGTTAAAGAGAAAAAGTATGGAAAACTGAGTATTAGCATAGTTGAAACTCAGTCCAACGATGTGATTTGGCGTTCCATATCTCAAAGACAACTCACGGAGACAATGGACACGGAAGACCGGAATGAGTTTATCTTAGATCAAGTGAAACAAATGTTCGAAG
Organism: Vibrio sp. SG41-7; assembly: GCF_014164465.1. Taxonomy (NCBI): domain Bacteria; kingdom Pseudomonadati; phylum Pseudomonadota; class Gammaproteobacteria; order Vibrionales; family Vibrionaceae; genus Vibrio; species Vibrio sp. SG41-7. Next base: position 9,936 of record NZ_JACJFF010000031.1, read on the forward strand.
ACTATCCCGTTCCTTCTTCGAATGTCGAATAACAAGGCTAATAGCCTTTATCAAAATCGATGACATGGTTCAGTTTAAAGCCATCTCGCCACTGTTGGTAATTCTCGGCGAAGATCTCTACCGCCTGCCTTGGCTCACTCAGCGCTGCAATGTGCGGGGTGATGGTCACTTGCGGTAATGTCCAGAAAGGGTGCTCCTGCGAGAGGGGCTCACTTTCAAACACATCCAAGAAAGCATGCTCAACCCACTTATTCTTAATCGCAAGCAGCAAGGCTTTGTTATCTAAGCTCTCTCCTCTTCCAACATTAAACAGCAGCACATTCGAGCAGTAACCTAAGGTCGTTTGATTGAGTAATTGATAGGTTTCAGTTGTTGATGGCAAGGTGTTGACCACAATATCCGCTTGCTTAAGGGCAGCCTCTATCTCATTGATGTGGAAAGTGTCTTTAAAGGTCTCTTGCTTTGATGGGATGCCGGTACGGTTGACTCCAATGGTATGAATACCAAAGGCAGCTGCGGTTTTCGCTAAATGACTTCCGATTGAACCGGTTCCTAAAATCACCATGGTTTTGTCAGTTAGGCTAGCATATAGCTGTGGCTGCCAGCTTCGTTGTGCTTGTTGCTGGTGGTAGTGAGGGAAGTGTCTACAGTGGCTGATCGTGTAACCTAACACGTATTCAGCAATCGCAGGGCCGAAGATGCCTTTGACGTTGGTCAGCGTATAATCTTGACGAAGATCCGGCTGAGTGAGTTTATTGATTCCTGCGTAGGTACTTTGCACCCAGTCTAGATGTTTAAACTCATTAAGTCGCTCCGCGATTAAAGGAGGAGAAGCCAGCACGATCTCAGCTAATTCGGGGTTTTGAGTGATTTCGAGGTCAGGTAACCCTTGGTTTAGAATCAGTTGCGTATAAGTATCGTCATGCTCAGTAAGAATATAGAGCTTATTCGTAAAATTGTTCATCGGCCTACCTTTTCCATCCTAGGTTTATCAAGTACACTTTCGCTGTCTTTTTCTGCAATTATTGAGTGACTATGCTTCAGAATCCACTGCAGGTTCGTCTAGAAAAGTTAGAACCTTGGCAACAAATTACCTTTATGGCGTGTCTATGTGAGCGTATGTACCCTAACTATGCCATGTTTTGTGAGAATACAGAATTTGCGGAAGCTCGAATCTATCGTGATGTTTTGGATAGCATTTGGGAAATCTTAACCGTTAAAACGGCAAAGGTGAATTTTGAGCGTCAGCTTGAGAAAGTCGAAGAGCTATTCCCAAGTGGAGATGATTTTGATTTCTACGGTGTTTACCCTGCGATGGACGCGTGCCAAGGCTTAGCAACGTTAATCCATGGCTTACTTGACCGTGAGCATCTGCTTGAAACTGTAATTAAAGTGAGTCAACAATCGGTGAAGACGGTTGCTGAGCTTGAGTTTGCTCAAGGCGCTGAAGAAGTGACAAACGAAAACCAGAAAGAAAACGAAGCGGTGTGTGAAGAGTGGGACGTTCAGTGGGCCATCTTCCGACCTCTACGTGAAACGACTGAGCGTGACCTAGAGCTGATCAAAGATCTACGCCACGAACTGCGTGAAGACCCAGTAAGTAACATTGGTGTAGCGTTATAATTCGCTATCGCATCAAAGTACGAATAAAAACAAAGGCTCCCTAGGGAGCCTTTGTTGTATCTGACGTTATCAAATTGAGATTAAGCGTCTTTTTTGTCTTCTTTTTGAACCCTGTCTTCATCCGCTGACTTTGAGTCTGAGGTGTCGTTGTCTGTTAGAGTTTTTTCCTCTAGCTCGTCCTCTTCATCGCGGTTTTCGATAACACCGTGTGTTTCTTTCCACTGTTCCCAACGCTGAAATGCCAGTTCTTGCATGTCAGTCGTCTTATCTGCCTCGTCGACGATCTCTTCGCCCACTAGGTGCTCAAAGATATCTTCTAGGGTGATGATGCCCTGAATCGTACCGTACTCGTCAACTACTAAGGAAAGCTGCAGGCGGTTTGCCATCATTTGGTCAAAGGCTTTAGCCAAGCCCATGTTGTTCAGCAACACGTGGATAGGGCGCATTACTTCACCCAGAGCTTTCTCGCCACAACCCGCCTGTTGCAATCTAAACAGCTCTAGACGGTGTACAAAACCAATGATGTTGTCAGTTTGCTCGCTGTAAACTAATGGGCGCGAGAATGGTGTGTCTTTGTGCTGCTCTAGGAACGTATTCACGCTCATTTCGGCATCGACGCGGAATACAACAGGGCGCGGTGTCATCACCTGCGTCACAGGCACATCTTGAATGCCTAATAGGTTGCTCAGAATTTTTGATTCGCCTTCAGCAAACTCACCACTCTCTTTTGCCAAAATAGCCATTGCAGACAGCTCATCACGCATTTTTGGTGCTTGGTGGCCACGAGCAAGACGTTTGGTGATCTGTTCTGAGAACCAGACAAACGGTGTTAGAAAGAAAACCATCCAGCGAAGTACGTTTGATGATGCTGGAGCCAGTTGACGCCAGTAGGTTGCACCAATAGTTTTTGGAACAATCTCAGACAAAACCAAAATACCCAAAGTCAGTACGGCAGAGAATACACCTAACCATTGGCTACCAAAAACCACAGCCGCTTGTGCACCTGCCGTCGCAGCACCGATTGTGTGCGCGATGGTGTTGAGCGTTAAAATTGACGCGAGCGGGCGGTCAATGTCTGTTTTCAGTTTGTCTAAAGACTCTGCTGCAGGGTGCCCATTTTGTTTTAGTTGAGCAATGTAGCTCGGACTAATACTCAAAAGTACAGCTTCTAAAACAGAACAAATGAAAGAAACTCCAATAGCAATGGAGACGTAAATAGTTAGCAGCAGCATGTTTGCCCTTAAATTAAATTGTACGCTTTAACAGCGATTCAGCGTGGATTATAGAGATAAAGTAGTGGCTAGGTCATCATTAATTTGCCTCTCAGCCCCTTTTAAACAAGGGCTTACTCAATAAAATCAGTAACAAATTGTGAGTTATTACTCATATTATGGCTAAAACTACGGCATTAGAGCTAAAGATCGACGACAAACCTTTGCCAGATGGGGCATTTATGTTTTAGAGTAAATTGAATTCAAAAATACAAAGAAGGGAAACCTAAAATGAACAAGACTCAATTAATCGACTTTATTGCTGAAAAAGCGGACCTTTCTAAAGCACAAGCTAAAGCTGCTCTAGAAGCGACTCTTGGTGGTGTTACAGATGCTCTTAAAGATGGCGATCAAGTTCAGCTAATTGGTTTTGGTACTTTTAAAGTAAACCACCGTGCAGCTCGCACTGGTCGTAACCCAAAAACTGGTGATGAGATCCAAATCGCTGCTGCAAATGTTCCAGCATTTGTTGCAGGTAAAGCGCTGAAAGATTCAGTGAAATAATCTAACCTGTACCGAGGTAGTCGTATTCCACCTCGGTACAGGTTTTTATGAAAAAAGCATTTCTTCTCGTTTCACTATTATCTACATTCCTCATTGGCTGTTCATCGACCAGTCCCAGCAAAAACCTAGAGCAATTTGAAACTCACACCGGCGGCCAAGTCATGGGCGACGCGACAAGTTTTTACTGGGTTACTAATAAACTAACACAACCTCATTCTTCAGCTGACTATGTCACTGTCGGCGATTACGGCTGGTACCAAACTGACTATGCTTGGTCGGAAGGTATACTTCGTGAATTCGTTCGTGAAGGCGAACAGCGTAATTCATCGAATAAGTTGGTGCCTTATCGTGTTCATGTGCGTTTCAACAAGTCAGGCGAGGCTGTGTATCAGCAGTATCGTATTGACAGCAAAATCTTACCTATCCAAGCCAAGCAGCTTGAAAACTATCAGAAAGAAGCGACGTCGGTTCTAGAGACCACAACGAAGCAGCATGATGAAGGGCTTAGGCTGATTCAGGGTTACTGGAATGGCAGCTCTTTTAAAACGTGCGCTGGTGGTGAGTTTGATCGCATTGAATTTAACCAGACCTTACCAGGCTTCGTGATTGACCGATTGGCGTCTGTGGAAAGCTATGCGGCGTTTCTTGGCAGTGACTTACTCGGTAAGATGAGCGTAGAAGAATTACTGATGCTGGCTGAAGACAGTCATGATTGTGTCGTAAGGCCATCGTTGCTGAAAGAATAGAAAGCAATCAAAGAATCAAGAGTATTTGGCCTACTGTAGGCTAAGTGCTTATTTGCCTGTACAAATACAGTTTCTTGTATAGATGAGATAATAAAAAGGCGCCTATTGAGGCGCCTTTTTCTGTTATTCACTTGCTGTCATTTGCTTACTGTTATTGGAAAGTAAGCGAGCAACAAGATTGTTTACTGCTCTTGTTCGCGCGCAATCGCACGGTAACCAATGTCATTGCGGTGGAGCATACCATTCCAGCTAACTTGCTTCGTCAACGCGTAAGCGCGCTCTTGAGCCTCAGAAACCGTATTGCCCAGTGCTGTTGCACAAAGTACACGACCGCCGTTTGTCACAACATCACCAGTTTCGTTATTTGTCGTACCCGCGTGGAAAACCTTTTGGCCTTCAACTTCGCTGGTTGGTAGTGAAATAACGTCACCTTTTGCGTAGTCAGCAGGGTAACCGCCAGCTGCAAGAACAACGCCGATAGAAGCGCGTGGATCCCACTTCGATTCTGCTTCGTCGAGCTTCTCGTCGATAGCCATTAGGCAAAGTTCAACAAGGTCTGACTCCATACGCATCATGATAGGTTGCGTTTCAGGGTCGCCGAAGCGGCAGTTGTATTCGATAACTTTAGGTGTGCCGTCAGCATCGATCATTAGGCCAGCGTAAAGGAAACCTGTGTAAGGTGCACCTTCCGCGTCCATGCCACGTACCGTTGGGTAGATAACTTCTTCAAGGATACGGTTGTGGATTTCTGGAGTTACAACCGGCGCAGGAGAGTAAGCACCCATGCCGCCCGTGTTAGGCCCTGTGTCTTTGTCGCCAACACGTTTGTGATCTTGGCTGGTGGCCATAGGAAGTACGCTAGAACCGTCAACCATTACGATGAAGCTTGCTTCTTCGCCTTCAAGGAACTCTTCGATAACCACGCGGCTGCCTGCTTCGCCAAAGGCGTTGCCCGCTAGCATATCTTTGATTGCGTCTTCTGCTTCTTCAAGGGTCATCGCAACGATAACGCCTTTACCCGCGGCAAGACCGTCAGCTTTCACTACGATTGGAGCACCTTGCTCGCGAACATAAGCGATAGCGGGCTCAATCTCAGTGAAGTTTGAGTAGTAACCCGTTGGGATATCATGACGAGCTAGGAAGTCTTTGGTGAATGCTTTAGAGCCTTCAAGCTGTGCTGCCGCTTGAGTTGGGCCAAAGATTGGTAGGCCAACTTCACGGAATACATCAACCACACCGATAACCAATGGTGCTTCAGGGCCCACGATAGTCAGTTCGATTTTTTTATCTTGAGCAAACGCGACTAAACCAGCGATGTCTTCAACGCCGATGTTTACGTTCTCTAGTTTCGGCTCAAGTGCAGTACCTGCGTTACCTGGAGCAATGAATACTGTTTCAACGTTTGGGTTTTGTGCCGCTTTCCAACCAAGTGCATGCTCACGACCGCCGGCACCAATAATAAGTACATTCATTTTATTTATCCTTTGATAGCTGCGCCATATTGTTAATCTCTGCGTCGAGCTTGCTCATTTATAGTTATAAACTCCGCGAGCTCTCCTTGACCTTATCAATATGGCTTTGCTCTAAAATGAAAAATTTCTAAAACTAAGAGTATTTCAAATTAGCTAAATTAAATAAGTTTTGCTCAAAGTAGTTGGTGATGTGGCTAGGCAGCAATTGAGCCCATCCCCGGGAGCATAACTCGCTATGTGACCGGGGTGGGCGAAAGCAGCTAACGACGCCACAGTGCCAAATACGAAGAGGAAATTAGTGGCGGAAGTGACGCATGCCCGTAAAGATCATCGCCATGCCGTGTTCGTCTGCTGCAGCGATAACTTCGTCATCACGCATAGAGCCGCCCGGTTGGATAACACACTTGATACCAGCTTCTGCTGCCGCGTCGATACCGTCACGGAATGGGAAGAATGCATCTGATGCCATCACACAACCTTCAACCTGTAGACCTTCGTCTGCCGCTTTAATGCCTGCGATCTTCGCTGAGTAAACGCGGCTCATTTGGCCAGCGCCAACACCAACCGTCATGTCACCCTTAGAGTAAACGATCGCGTTAGATTTAACGTACTTCGCTACTTTCCAGCAGAATAGAGCATCTTTTAGCTCTTCAGCCGTTGGTTGACGCTTAGAAACTACTTTTAGGTCGTCTTCAGAAACCATGCCTTGGTCGCGGTCTTGCACTAGTAAACCGCCGTTAACGCGTTTCACGTCAAAACCAGTTGTCTTCGTTGTCCACTCACCACACTCAAGCAGGCGAAGGTTTTTCTTAGCCGCTACGATTGCTACTGCTTCAGCAGAAACAGATGGTGCAATGATAACTTCAACGAATTGACGCTCAGTGATAGCCGTTGCTGTTGCCGCGTCTAGTTCACGGTTGAATGCGATGATGCCGCCAAATGCAGATGTTGGGTCTGTTTTGAATGCGCGGTCGTAAGCTTCTAGGATGTCTTCACCTAGTGCAACACCACATGGGTTAGCGTGCTTAACAATCACACATGCTGGCTGGTCGAACTCTTTCACACATTCAAGAGCTGCGTCAGTGTCAGCGATGTTGTTGTAAGAAAGTGCTTTGCCTTGGATTTGGCGAGCCGTTGAAACTGACGCTTCTTCAGGGTTTGCTTCAACGTAGAATGCTGCTGCTTGGTGGCTGTTTTCACCGTAGCGCATGTCTTGCTTCTTCTCGAACTGTTGGTTGAATGTGCGAGGGAATTTAGACTCTTCGTCGCCTTCCTTGTTCTCACCGTAGCTAGGAACCATAGTACCGAAGTAGTTTGCGATCATGCCGTCGTAAGAAGCCGTGTGTTCGAATGCTGCTATAGCGAGGTCGAAGCGAGTCTCTAGAGTTAGAGATTTCTCGTTCGCGTCCATTTCAGCCACAACACGCTCGTAGTCGTGTGCGTTTACAACGATCGTTACGTCTTTGTGGTTTTTAGCGGCAGAGCGAACCATTGTAGGGCCACCGATGTCGATATTCTCAACAGCGTCAGCAAGGGTACAACCTTCTTTAGCAACGGTTTCTGCGAATGGGTATAGGTTTACAACAACCATATCGATAGGGTTGATACAGTGAGTTTCCATCACGTCATCATCTTGGCCACGACGGCCTAGAACACCACCATGAACTTTTGGGTGCAGAGTCTTAACACGGCCATCCATCATTTCTGGGAAACCAGTGTAGTCAGATACTTCTGTAACAGAGATGCCTTTTTCAGCAAGCAGGCGAGCAGTGCCACCGGTAGATAGGATATCTACACCACGGTTAGCAAGAGCTTGTGCAAATTCAACGATACCAGTTTTGTCTGATACGCTGATGAGAGCGCGGCGAATTGGACGAGCGTTATTCATGCTTCCATCTTCCTCAAATTCATGGGGTTAAAATAAAGATATTTGCCAAAAAAGAACTTGTTTCTATCTTCTTAGCGTGGATTATCTTAGATACCAGTAAGAGATAAAATATTGGCCAGTTTTGGTAAAGACCTTTTGGGTTAGTCTTATGATTAAGCTATAAGATAACCAACTCCAAATTTGATGGCGCAGATTCTAACTAATTTATTACAAAAAAGCTCGCGCAATCGTTTGGCATCTCAAAATTAATTATGAAAAGTGCCATTTCAGCCTGAAAAGTAACGATAAGGTTAATTGTGGAATGGACGGAACAGTAGGAAAAAACATGTTTCAGATCGGTGAATTAGCGAAACGATGCGGTGTGACAGCCGATACCTTACGATTTTATGAGAAGAATAACCTGATCGCGCCAGCCAGTCGCAGTGAGTCGGGTTATCGCCTATATGATGAAAATAACCAGAAACAGGTGACGTTTATTCTCAAATCTAAAGCGTTGGGACTGAGTCTGGACGAGATTAAAGAATTGCTTGAGATTCGTCTCGAAGCCACACAGCACAGTTGCGCTGAAGTGAAATCAATTACCTCAGCAAAACTAGAGATGATCGATGAGAAGATTTCCGAGTTAACCAAGATTCGCACTGCACTTAAAAAGATCAATGATGCGTGTTGTGGCCACGTAGACGACGATGCAAGCCATTGTTCTATTCTGGCAGCCTTGGATTCAGCAAACGTTGATAAAGAGCGCTGCTGTCGCACTGGAGAGTAATTAGCCACCTGTCACGGATCGACAAGCCAAAAAAAAGCCAAACTCAAAAAATGAGCTTGGCTTTCCATTCAATAAATTACGAAAGAACGATTAGTTCATGCCGTATTTTTTAAGTTTCTTGCGAAGAGTACCGCGGTTAATACCCATCATGGTTGCTGCGCGAGTTTGGTTACCGCGAGTGTACTGCATGATAGTGTCTAGTAGTGGCTGTTCAACTTCAGCTAATACTAATTCGTATAACTCGCTGACTTCTTGACCGTTTAATTGAGCAAGGTAATTTTTCAATGATGCTTTAACTGAGTCACGTAGTGGTTTCTGCGTGATTTGGTCTTGTGATGTAACTGTAGTTACTGTCAATGCTTCTGAAGTCAGATTTTGTTCGAACATATTCGGTCTAGCTCTTCTCGTAATTATGGTGCAACGTTATCAAAAAAACCTTCTAGCGCTTCAAGCTGCAGATCACCTGCTTCGAATGCGTTGAAGGTACGGCGAAACTCACTCGCTTGTTCATGTTCTTTTAGGTACCAACCCACATGCTTACGAGCAATTCGGGGGCCTAAAAACTCGCCATAAAACTCATGTAGAGCGTTCACATGACCAAGCATGATGTCTTTCACTTCCGAAATCGGGAGCGGGTCCATCGTGGTGCCGTTTTCCAAATAGTGTAGGATTTCGTTAAAAATCCAAGGACGTCCTTGGGCAGGTCGACCTATCATTAAAGCATCAGCACCGGTGTACTCCAGCACAAACTTCGCTTTTTCCGGGCTATCGATATCACCGTTAGCGATAACCGGAATAGATACTGCTTGTTTCGCTGCTTTAATGTGTTTGTATTCTGCCTCACCTTTGTACATACAAGCGCGAGTTCTCCCATGAAGGGCAAGAGCTTGTATGCCGCAGTCTTCGGCTATTTTCGCGATTTGAACACAGTTTCTGTTGTCTGTGTCCCAGCCTGTGCGCGTTTTCAACGTTACTGGAACGTCGACAGCATTTACCACCGCTTTCAGAATATCTTCAATGAGTTCTGGATGCTGCAGTAGGGCTGAGCCCGCAAGCTTCTTATTTACTTTTTTGGCTGGACACCCCATGTTGATATCGATGATTTGCGCACCGTTATCGACATTAAATTGAGCAGCCTCGGCCATAAGCTGTGGATCTGCACCAGCGATTTGTACTGAACGAATGCCCGATTCGCCTTCATGTACCATACGCTGCTGAGACTTTGACGTTTTCCAAACTTTAGGATTGGAGGACATCATTTCACTGACTGCCATCCCCGCACCGTAACGAAGACACAACTCACGGAATGGTCTATCCGTTACGCCAGCCATAGGAGCGACGATTAGATTGTTCTTAAGTTGATAATTTCCGATTTTCAAAAATGTCATCACAGTTCTGTACCAGCAAGGGCGCGCATTTTACGCATTTTTTCGCTGCGTGAAAAGACTAATATTTGAGCATTTACAATTTGTTTTTGTAATTTGTTTAAATTTCAGTCAATTAGCGCTCAAAGTCTTACCTAGCCTTGCTTCTGACCTGAGATTCGACACCATTCTTGTTGTTCAATGATCGGATCAATGTGAAGCTCATCACGATAATAAGTCGCAACATCTTCCGCTTGTGTATCTAAAACACCCGACATCGCAAGTACACCATTTGGCTTAACTAGGCCTTTAATGATGCCAGAAAGGTCGCGTAATGGACCTGCAAGGATGTTGGCAACAACAACGTCGGCAAGCAAACCTTCCGGTTGATCTTGTGGTAAGAACACTTCTAGTTGCTCTGCCACGCCATTGCGTTGTGCGTTGTCTTTTGATGCAAGCAGGGCTTGAGGATCAATGTCGATCCCGATAACTTTTGCCGCGCCAAGTTTGATCGCAGCGATCGCTAGGATGCCTGAACCACAACCGAAATCGATCACGGTTTTGCCTGTAAGGTCTAAGCCTTCAAGCCACTCAAGACACAATGCCGTTGTCGGGTGAGTACCAGTACCAAATGCAAGACCGGGATCCAGCATTACGTTTACAGCGTCAGGTTCAGGGATATCGCGCCAGCTCGGGCAGATCCATAAACGCTCACCAAACTTCATTGGGTGGAAGTTGTCCATCCATTCACGTTCCCAATCCTTGTCTTCAATTTGCTCTACTTTATGAGCAAAGTCTGCAGGGAACATGTTGCTTGCTTTAATCTGCGCTAGAACGACACCAGTATCAGTCTCAGCGTCGTAAAGCGCGAGAATGTCAGTATCACCCCAAAGGCGAGTTTCACCCGGCAGAGGCTCAAATACAGGAGTATCTTGTGCATCCAGGAAAGTTACGGAAAGAGCACCAGTCTCTTCCATTAACATGTCGCCGATTTGTTCGGCATTTTCATTGGTCGCATTAAGCTTGATTTGAATCCAAGGCATGGCTGCATCTTCTATATGAGAAAAATTGGATGGGGAGTCTAGCAGAAAATATGAGCAAATTCATCAAAACACCGCGGATTATAAGAGGGATTATTGATTGATTTTTGCGAGTGTTTAAAAACAAAAATGCCCACCGAAGTGAGCATTTATTACTGTTCTACAGAGAACGTATTATGGAAGACCTGCTTCTGTTGCAGACCAAGCTTCTATTGCAGACCAAGCTTCTTCTCAAGGTAGTGGATGTTTGCACCACCGTGTTGGAAGTTTTCGTCGTTCATAATCGCTAATTGCAGCTCAGTATTGACGTTGATACCTTCAACAATCATTTCTGCTAGTGCGTTCTTCATACGTGCAATCGCTACGTCACGGTTCTCACCGTAAGTGATCAGCTTGCCGATCATTGAATCGTAATGCGGTGGTACTGTGTAGCCAGTATAGATGTGAGATTCCCAACGAACACCCATACCACCTGGAGCATGGAAGCGCGTGATCTTACCTGGAGATGGTAGGAAACGAACTGGATCTTCAGCATTGATACGACATTCGATTGAGTGGCCGCGCAGCTTAATATCATCCTGTGTGAATGATAGAGGCTGACCAGCAGCAATGCGAAGTTGCTCTTTCACTAGATCGATACCCGTTACCATTTCAGTAATCGTGTGCTCAACCTGAATACGAGTGTTCATTTCGATGAAGTAGAACTCACCGTTCTCGTATAGGAATTCAAATGTACCTGCGCCGCGGTAACCAATCTCAAGACATGCACGAGTACAACGGTCGCCGATGTATTTACGCATTTCTTCAGTGATACCAGGTGCTGGCGCTTCTTCCACAACTTTCTGGTGACGACGCTGCATTGAACAGTCACGCTCACCTAGGTGGATAGCATTACCTTGGCCATCTGCAAGCACTTGTACTTCAATGTGACGTGGGTTTTCTAGGAATTTTTCCATGTAAACCATGTCGTTATTGAAACATGCTTTTGCTTCAGCACGCGTCATCGCGATAGCTTCTGTTAGTTCTGCTTCAGAACGAACAACACGCATACCACGACCGCCGCCGCCGCCAGATGCCTTGATGATAACTGGGAAGCCAATGCGCTTAGCGTGCGCTTTGTTTTTCGCTTCGTCGTCGTCAAGAGGGCCGTCAGAACCTGGTACACAAGGTACGCCAGCTTTCTTCATTGACGTGATAGCTGACACTTTGTCACCCATCATGCGAATGGTTTCAGCTTTAGGGCCAACAAAGATAAAGCCACTGCGCTCTACCTGTTCTGCAAAGTCTGCATTTTCAGATAGGAAGCCGTAGCCAGGGTGAACAGCTACTGCACCGGTAACTTCAGCTGCGCTGATGATACGAGGGATGTTCAGGTAGCTATCGATACCGCGAGCTGGACCAATACAAATGGTTTCGTCAGCAAGAAGTACGTGCTTAAGATCACGGTCAGCGGTTGAGTGAACCGCTACCGTTTTGATGCCAAGCTCTTTACATGCTCGCAGAATACGCAGTGCAATTTCACCACGGTTCGCGATTACTAATTTATCTAACATAATAAGTGCTCTCTATTATTCGATAATTACTAGAGCTTGGTCGAATTCTACTGGTTGACCGTCTTCAACTAGGATTGCTGTTACAACACCAGACTTATCAGCTTCGATTTGGTTCATCATTTTCATTGCTTCAACGATACATAGAGTTTCGCCAGCAGTTACAGATTGACCAACCTTAACGAATGGTTTTGCATCTGGGCTTGGAGCGCCGTAGAAAGTACCAACCATTGGAGAAAGAACTTGGTGACCAGCTGGAACTGCAGGAGCTGCTGCTGCTTCTGCTGCTACAGGTGCCGCCGCAGGTGCTGCTGCCGCTACAGGAGCTGGAGCCGCTGCATATTGAATAGGCGCTGCAGATACAGGGCTGTTACGACTGATTCGTACTGACTCTTCACCTTCAGAGATTTCTAGCTCAGAAATACCAGACTCTTCAACCAATTCGATTAGCTTTTTGATTTTGCGAATATCCATTGTTTCTTTCTCTTTATCTGTTGATTGAACTTACTCTTTGACTGAGTAGGTTAGTAATAGTTCGTTGTTTTTATTTACTTTGCGTTGAGCTTGTTGAGCGCAGCCGTCAAAGCAAATTGATAACCTTGGGCACCTAAGCCACAAATCACACCTTCTGCTTTATCAGATAGGTAAGAGTGGTGACGGAATGGTTCACGTGCGTGAACATTCGATAGGTGAACCTCAATAAATGGGATAGCAACACCAAGTAGTGCATCACGCAACGCCACACTGGTATGTGTAAAGGCCGCTGGGTTGATAATAATGAAATCAACATTTTGATAAGCACTATGGATAGCTTCAATCAGTTCATACTCACGATTTGACTGTAAGTGAGACAGCTCAACATCTTGTGTTTTCGCTTGCTCGGTCAATGAGCTAATAATCTGGTCAAGTGTTTGAGAACCGTAGTGTGCAGGCTCTCTAAGGCCTAACAGGTTAAGGTTTGGGCCATTTAAAACTAGAATGCGAAACTTTGTAGACATTGTGGGGCTATCTTCCTTTATCGTGTTTACGAATGTGAATGTTGCCATTTTATTGAAAATTTGGGGTTAATTTCCAGTAAGAAAAACCCAAATTTAAAAATTAGAACCAGATTATAGCTAATTCAGCGCAAATCGCAGCAATTTACTGGTCTAATCTCCTATAAGTACAGCATGGAATTGTTATCAACTTAACAAAAAACCACGATTGCTTTAATTTTATCGAAGATATTTGAGATCAAGATCGGCCATAAAAAAACCGCCACATAGGTGACGGTTTCGTTATGGCCTGTTTCAAACAGTGACTAGCTAATGTGACGGGTTGCTTATGCCAGTTCTGCTTTCTCTGCAATCAGTTTATCAACCACGCTTGGGTCGGCCAGTGTCGAGGTATCACCTAGATTTCCAGTATCGCCGGTGGCAATTTTACGCAGGATACGACGCATGATCTTACCCGAACGAGTTTTTGGCAGAGAGTCTGTCCAATGCAGGACATCTGGCGTTGCAATAGGACCAATCTCTTTACGTACCCAGTCTTTGACTTCTTTATGAAGCTCTGCGGTTGGGAACTCACCATCATTCAACGTGATGTAAGCGTAAATGGCTTGGCCTTTAATATCATGAGGAATACCGACAATCGCGGCCTCAGCAATTTTATCAAACGCCACTAGAGCGGATTCAATCTCAGCGGTACCCATACGGTGACCAGATACGTTAAGCACGTCATCAACACGGCCAGTAATCCAGTAGTAACCGTCTTCATCACGGCGAGCACCATCACTAGTGAAGTACATGCCTTTAAAGGTCGAGAAGTAAGTTTGTTCGAAGCGGTCATGATCGCCATGTACGGTACGCATTTGTCCCGGCCAAGAGTCAAGAATCACAAGGTTGCCGTCTGTTGCACCCTCAATGATGTTACCCATGTTATCAACCAGCGCGGGCTGTACACCGAAGAATGGGCGAGTCGCTGACCCCGGTTTTAGGTCTGTTGCGCCCGGCAGTGGTGAGATTAAGATACCGCCCGTTTCTGTTTGCCACCATGTATCGACAATCGGAGACTGCTCATTACCAATTGTTTTGTAGTACCACTCCCACGCTTCTGGGTTGATAGGTTCACCTACCGAGCCCATGACTCTTAGGCTGTCACGAGAAGTACCTTCAACCGCTTCATTGCCTTTCGCCATCAAAGCGCGAATCGCTGTTGGTGCAGTATAAAGAATATTAACTTGATGCTTATCGACCACTTCACTCATGCGGCTGGTGTTCGGGTAATTAGGCACGCCTTCGAATAGGATTGTTTTTGCGCCATTGGCAAGCGGCCCGTAAACAAGGTAAGTGTGACCGGTAATCCAGCCTACATCCGCTGTACACCAGAAGGTTTCGCCTTCTTGGTAATCGAATACGTATTTGAAGGTCATGGCTGCATAAACAAGGTAACCACCTGTGGTGTGCATAACACCTTTAGGTTTGCCCGTTGAGCCTGATGTATAAAGAATGAATAGTGGATCTTCCGCATTCATCTCTTCTGGTGGGCAATCTGCCGATACATTAGCAATAGCATCATGCCACCAAACATCACGGTGTTCGTGCCAAGCAACATCGCCGCCAGTGCGTTTGAATACGACAACCTTCTCGATGTTCTTCACTTCAGGGTTAGTCAGTGCTTCATCGACGTTTTTCTTCAGTGGAACAGCACGGCCGCCACGCACGCCTTCATCGGCAGTGATAACGACTTTAGAATTTGAATCGATAATACGACCAGACAGAGCTTCTGGTGAGAAACCACCAAATACGACTGTGTGGACTGCACCGATACGGGTACATGCCAGCATGGCAACAGCAGCTTCTGGAACCATTGGCATGTATAAACAAACCACATCGCCTTTACGTACGCCTTGCTCTTTCAGAGCATTAGAAAACAGGCACACTTCTTTGTGTAGTTCGTTAAAGGTTAGGGTTTTATCATCAGCAGGGTCATCGCCTTCCCAGATGATAGCGACTTCATCACCACGCTCAGCAAGGTGGCGGTCGATACAGTTAGCCGAAACGTTAAGCGTGCCATCTTCAAACCAGCGAATATCAATGTGGCCTGGGTCGAAAGAAGTATTTTTTACCTGTGTGAAAGGTTTAATCCAATCAACGATTTTTCCGTGTTCACCCCAAAAGCCTTCAGGGTCAGAAACAGATTGCTGGTACATGGCTAGGTAAGTGTCATTATCCGCGTGTGTGGTTGATTTAATATTTTCTTTTACCGGATAAACGTGGGCTTCACTCATTGCATCTCTCCTTGTGCCTACATTCTTAATGAACTGGCAACTTCCTTTGTGTTCAGTTTCTAAGTCTATTACAGGACCGTCGTTGTGCTATCACTCTCGGCTAGGACGGCGATTTCCACAATTAGACTTTAGGATGAGACGCCGCTTTTCACTTACAGAATAGCGAGTTAAGTTCATTTTTGCGATATTGCTCTCTATGTAGAGAGGCAATGGTTGAATTAAGAATAAGAAGAGTTGAAACGAGGTAAATCACCGTGTTTAAGGCGAACAAAGATCAGGGCGGCGGAGATAGCATCTTGTAATGCATCATGTTTATTGACCGGGATAGGTAGATCCAGCTGGCGACAGATGGCGTCCATACTGAGATCGAAATAGGCATTGGGTAGCTGTCTTTCGAGTTTTTCTTGATAGAGCTGGCTCACTTCGACTAACCGGTTAGGCAGTGGAAATCCGAGTTGTTTTAAACAGGCGCGGTCGAGAATTTTCTTGTCATAGCGGATGTGATAGCCAACTAAAGGGCGATTTCCGATGAAGTTCAGTAGCTCAATTAGGGCTTGTTTCTCTTCTATACCGTGCTTTAGATCTTGATGGCGAATGCGGTGGATTTTGATGGAATTGCAATCGAGCGACTGAGGTGCTCTGAGTCGAACTTCAAAAGGTTGGCTGGTAATGATTCGGTTACCGATGATCTTTGTCGCGGCAATAGTGACTAATTCCGCCTGATTAGGGTCGAGGCTGGTGGTTTCACAATCGAGCGATACATATTCATTATGTGTAGGCGTAGCAAACAGAGGCTGATAAGCAGAGCCTTTGAGCTTGTGACGCCAGTAATAACGAACCAATCTATTCATCGTTCAGCCGCCTAATCTCTTATCTGATAGTGGTAACCTAGCCATTGCTTGAATTTCTTCACCACATGTAGGCTATGACGAAGCAGATCTCTGTCTGCTCGCTCCATCAGTTTGACGTTGATCTTGTTGCTGCTGTGCTGCTGAGAAAGCCTTTGGGCTAAGCGCCACTTAAAGAATTGCTTGAGTGCTTCACTGAGATTGTCTGCGGTGCTTTGCTCTAATACCTTCTTGCTGACCAACTGCTCAATGCGTTCGAAGGTGTTGTTGACCGTGACACCATGCTCAAGACAAAGCGCTCTCACACCATGCACGATAGGGAAAATACCGCCTTGTTTGATATCGAGCCCTGATTTGGATTTTTTTACATTGCCAAACAGGGTGAGAGGAACCGAGAAGTTCAGAGCAGGGCGGCAGAATTCAGTCAGAATCAATTCCTGTCCGAGCATCAAATCACTGAGGTGTTGTTTTACTGGTTTTAATAACTCTCTGTTACCCGCAACGGCGTGTGCATCCGCCATGATAGCAATATCCATTACAGTGTCTGGCGTGGCTTTTTTTACCCAACGGGTGAGCGTTTGTTTCCACTCTTTTTCTGAATGTACCCATTTCGGGTTGTTGACCATCACATTGCCCGGGCACAGTGGATAGCCCAATTGCTGCAGTGTGTGGGTGAGATCGTTCATGGCACTTTGGCATTGATGCCACTCCAAGCCATCTTGAATTATTAGCGCGTTGTCTTGATCGGTTTTGAGAATTTGTTCTCCACGGCCTTCGGAACCCAACACGATTAGGCAGCAATGATTATGCAGTGCAGGTGGGATCACCAACTCAAAAGCTTTCTCTATGATCTGTTCATTAACCGCAGAAATCAGCTCCATGATAAAGCGTGTGCGAATCCCGTTACTGAGCAAGCTCTCGACCAGCTGACGCTGTTTGTTAGAAGCCATTGCCAATTCTTCAACGCTGGTGGCGCGAGCAATACGCAAAGTAAGAACGTGAGAATGAGTAGAGAATGCACTGAGGATCTGTGTCATATCCACCATACCAACCGCATTTGGACCATCACAAACCATCAACCTTTTTACTCGATTTCTGGTCATGGTGATCATGGCGTTAAACAAGAAGTCCCCTTGATTAACGTGCAGTACCGGGAACGTTGCGATCTTGCCGACGGGCGCATCCAGTGGGAAATTATCGAGCATCACAGCATGCAATAAATTGGTTCGAGTGACGATTCCATACGGTAAGGAACATGATGATCCAAAAGCTTTTGGATCATCATGTTCCAAATGAACGAGCGCTGAGTCCAACCCTCGTTCTTTAAGGGTTTGAGTGACTTGGTTGATAGGTTGGTTCGGTTCAAGTATCAGTGGTGGGTGGTAGATAGAGTCATCCACTTTGGTCAATATGAACTCGGCTAGATTCTGCTGCTGTTGGGCGGCTTCGATCAGTGCTTTACGTGTTGATAGGTTGCTATCAAAGTAGGCGGCGAATTGGCCATTAGCGTGGTAAAGCTCGAGAAAAATATCGGTGGGCAGCAGATAACTTAATGTATCTTCGAGTGCGATGTATTGGTGTTTGGTGTGAGGTTCAAACTGGCTTCGGACATCAAAAATATCGTCATTGGCATAGTGTGCGTAAATCTCGCCATCACTGCTCGCGCGCTCTTCAACAGCCCCTTTGATCAAAATGTGCAGGTGTCGGCTCGGCCTATCGGCTTCCAGTATTACTTCTTGAGAGCGGTAATACACCACGTCTAATGAAGAGCGCAGCTTCAACTGTTCGGTGTCGGACAGGCTATCGAAGGGTGGGTGCTGCATATTAAATTTGTCAGGCATAAGCATCACAAGAAGAAATGGGAGTCTTTAATCAGTCTGACAAAATACCAGCGAAGCTCCAGACGACTTTAGTCTAAATGAGAGTATGGGTATCGATGAGCCTGAGATATCTCGTTGAAATGCGATATCCAAGTAAATTGAATATAGGAATACCATCCCAGTAATAATTCCCTTTTTCATCGTATGCGAGATAGGCATAATTGGTGCTGCCTTTTTCCGCACACTTTATAGGTTATTTATGTTTAGCCCTTCACCCTATGGCTGGATCTCTCAGTATTTTCTTGGTTTCTTTTTTGCGTATGGCGTGTACTTGCCATTTTGGGCGTTGTGGTTTGAAGACCAAGGCGTTTCTGCAGGGGACATTGGCGTATTGATTGGTGTGGGTTTGGCTACGCGTTGTGTTGCCAACTTTGTGATAACACCGCGTATCCATAAAGTTGAGCATTTAATACCAGCATTGCGTTGCCTCAGTTTTGTCGCGCTATTATTTGTTGGTTTCCATTTCTTTACTGGTGGTAGCTTTTTATTGATGTTGCTAGCAACGGTAATGTTCAACCTCTGCTATGGACCGATTATTCCGCTTTCTGATGCAATGGCGAACCATTACAGCCGTCTCAAGATGCTCGATTACGGACGTACACGTTTGTGGGGTTCAGTGGCATTTATTGCTGGTTCAACCGTGGTTGGTTATCTGGTGGCTGAATTTGGCACGGATATGATTTTGTATACTGCGCTGGCAGGAGTTTTGGTTTCTCTGTTGTTCGCGATGAGAAACCCGAACGTAATGCCGGTGACAGAATCAGAGCAAGTCACTGAAAGACCTAAACTTGGTCAACTATTACGTGAATCGTCGGTAGTGAAGTTTCTTGCATTGATGGCACTGCTTCAAGGAAGCCACGCCGCGTATTACAGCTTTAGTGCGATTTATTGGAAAGAGGCGGGTCATTCTGAAGCGATCATCGGTTACTTGTGGAGTTTAGGTGTTCTCGCTGAGGTGGCCGTGTTTGCTTTAAGTAAACGCTTGTTCTCTGGTTGGTCACTGCGCACGCTGTTCGTGGTAGCGGCAATTGGGGTGATGGCTCGTTGGGGTATTACCGCTTCTACCACAGCGATTTTCGCACTGGTTATGGTGCAACTGCTGCATGGTGTGACGTTTGCTATGGCACACATCGCAGCGATTCAATACATCCAATCTGAAGAACAGAACAAGATGGTTGCGCTACAAGCTCTCTATAATGCGATTCCATTGGGTGCATTTATTGCACTGATGACCACCTTAAGTGGTTGGGGATATGAGCTTTGGGGTGCCAATATCTTCTGGGGTATGGCCGCAATGGGAGCACTTGCCTTGTTTATTAAGGTCGATGAAAGAAGCTCAGTGGTTGAGGTTAATCAAACAGCCTCAGCTCAATCTGATGCTCAGAATTAAAGCCTAAAGCACAGAATTTAAGCGATGCGATTGAGTTAAACGCACTTCCCTAGTTAAATGAAACCTCTCCCTTATGGAGAGGTTTTTTTATGGATGAAAAAGGGTTTTTAATGCAAGGATGGATAGTAATTCCAGTCTCTTTAGCCTATTTGGGCGTGTTGTTTTTGATCGCTTGGTATGGAGACAGGCAAGTTCGTTGGCTATCACGCTGGCGTCCATGGATCTATAGCCTTTCTATTGCGGTGTATTGTACCTCTTGGACCTTTTATGGAACGGTCGGGCAGGCGAGCAATAACCCATGGTCCTTCTTGCCCATCTACCTCGCCCCTATTTTAGTTTTCACGTTGGGATGGCGGATCTTAGCTCGGCTGATCCTCATCGCGAAGCGTGAACACATCACCTCTATTGCTGACTTTATCGCGGCTCGTTATGGAAAATCTCAAGGCTTAGCGGTGGCGGTGACCATTATCGCTGTGGTTGGTATTCTTCCCTATATCGCGCTGCAATTGCGCGGTATTACCATGGGCTTAGATATTGTTGCGCCAAACTTAGCCACTGATTTTGGTTATCAGGACTATCACGTCTCTTGGTTTGTGGTCGGTGCATTGGCCATTTTTACGATGTTGTTTGGCACGCGACACATCGATAACACGGAACATCACCGCGGCATGATGATGGCTGTAGCGTTTGAATCCATCGTTAAGCTTGCGGCATTTTTGATTGTTGGCTTGTTCATCATGTACCTGGCGGTGAGCAGTGACAAAATCGACTTACTTGATGTAGCGGCTTCCACCTATGAATCGCCGAATATTCCGACCTTAATTATTCATACCGTTCTTACCATGTTGGCGATTGTCTGTCTGCCGCGCCAATTCCACACCATGGTGGTTGAGAACGAACGTCCTCAAGATTTGCATACGGCTCGCTGGCTTTTTCCGCTTTATCTGATTTTGATGGGACTGTTCGTGCTGCCAATTGCTTGGGCAGGACAAGGGTTGCTCACCGACATGCCAGCTGATACTTACGTTATCAGTGTGCCAATGGCAGAAGGTGCGAATCACATTGCTTTGTTAGCTTTCCTCGGAGGTACTTCGGCAGCGAGTGGCATGGTGATTGTATCGACCATCGCATTAGCGATCATGGTATCGAATGATTTAGTGATGCCATTGCTGCTGCGCCGTATGCGTCTAACCCAAAGAACACATCGACATTTTTCTGGCCTGTTACTGGTGATTCGACGCGGGTTAATTTTGCTGCTGTTACTTGGTGCTTGGTTGTTTTACCAGGCCCTCGATACTATCCATTCATTGTCGGCGATTGGCTTTCTTTCTTTTGCTGCGATTGCTCAGTTCGCTCCTGCATTAATTGGTGGATTGTACTGGCGTCCCGGAAACCGAAAGGGTGTCTATGTCGGTTTGCTTGTCGGTTCGGTGATCTGGCTGATTACCCTGATGAGTCAAACCAGCATGCTAGCGGGCGATAGCGAAAGTAACTTACTGCTGTGGATTATCACGCCGCCAGAACTGCTGAGAAGTTGGGATGTTAGCAGCTCAAACTGGGGCATAGTGCTGAGTATTTTACTCAATACCTTGTGCTATGCAGTGGTCTCAATGACGACCAGACCAAGCCTAAGTGAGCGCTTACAATCGGCAGCATTTGTTGGTACACCACTGCCTGAAAATGAGAATATCAGCCTCTATCAAAACCGTGTGACAGTCGCTGAATTAGAGATGTTGGCATCGCGTTTTGTGGGTCGCAAGCGAGCGAAAAGCGCCTTACATAGCTATTGGCAGCAGCACGGTCAGCCGTTACTTCCTAATCAACAAGCGCCCGCAAGCCTGATTAGACATGCAGAGCGCGTGCTTGCTGGGGTGTTCGGTGCTTCGTCTGCTAAGTTAGTACTCACTTCTGCTTTACAAGGCAGAAACATGCAGCTTGAAGAGGTTGCAACGATCGTTGATGAAGCCTCGGAATTGTACGACTTCAGCCGTGGTTTACTGCAAGGTGCGATTGAACATATTGGCCAAGGTATTGCAGTAATCGACAAACAAATGAGGCTGGTGGCGTGGAATCAACGTTACTTAGAACTGTTTGAGTTCCCTGCTGGCTTGATTCAGGTTGGTCGACCCATCTCAGATGTTATTCGCCATAATGCTGAGCAAGGTTTGTGTGGTCCTGGCGACCCGGAAGATCACGTTCGCCGCCGTGTTTATCACCTTGAACAAGGCACCCGACATACTTCTTCTCGTATTCGTCCTGATGGTCGAGTCATTGAAGTGCAAGGTAACCCGATGCCAAGCGGTGGATTCGTAATGAGCTTTACCGACATCACGGTATTCAGACAAGCAGAGCAAGCGCTAAAAGATGCTAACGAAAGCTTGGAATCGAGAGTGCATGAGCGAACTCAAGAACTCGAGAAGCTTAACCATCGCTTGGTAAAGGCGACGCAAATCTCTGATCAAGAATCACAATCCAAGAGTCGTTTTCTTGCGGCTGTGAGTCACGATTTGATGCAGCCATTAAATGCTGCTCGCTTGTTTGCTTCTTCGCTATCTGAGGTGGCAAAAGAACAAGAGGTCAAACAGCTTTCATCCCACATCGAGAGTGCCCTTGGTGCGGCTGAAGATCTGATTGGTGATTTGTTGGATATCTCGCGCTTGGAATCCGGCAAGTTAGAAACCAACATTCATGCGATTGCCGTGCATGATGTACTAACCAATTTGAATGCGGAATTTAGCGCTTTAGCGATACAACAAAAAATCCAGTTTCAAATGATCCCATCGTCATTGTTCATTCATTCTGACCCTAAATTATTAAGACGCGTGATTCAGAACTTTTTGACCAATGCGTTTCGTTACAACCCGGAAGGGAAAGTGGTACTGGGTGCGAGACGAGTGAATGGTCAGGTTAGAATTGATGTGTGGGATAACGGAACCGGTATCGATGAAGACAAGCAACAAGAGATCTTCGAAGAATTTACTCGTGGTAGCCAAGTGCGTGCTGATCAGGGGTTAGGGCTAGGATTAGCCATCTCCAAAGGTATTGCCCATGTGCTTGGTCATCAAATATCGATGCGCTCATGGCCGGGGCAAGGTAGCGTCTTTTCTATCACCTTGGCTCGGGCGGAAAAAGTGGCTCCGGTTGTGCAAGCTTCGACGCCAATGGCGACCAGTGATATCGAGCACTTGAAAATATTGTGTGTCGATAATGAACGAGAGATTTTAGTCGGTATGGAGAACTTGATTGGTCGTTGGGGTTGTGAGGTTAAGACAGCCGTTGATCTAGTTGAAAGCTTGAAGTGCCTAGATGATGGTTGGCAGCCGGATGTGATTTTCTCTGATTACCGTTTGGATAATGGCCGAACCGGACTTGAAGTCCTGCAGCTGTGTCGTTTACGTCTTGGGGACTCTTTTGAGGGTGTCATTATCAGTGCTGATAGAACCGATGACATGTTGGCAGCGATAAAGGCCAATAGTTTTAGTTTTATAGCCAAGCCAGTGAAACCGCTAAAACTGAGAGCGGTATTGAATCGAGTGAGTTAACTTGAATTAACAGGTTCGGATTAGCACGTTCGGACTTGTGAGCGGATAGTGGAAAGGCCTCGTATGAGGCCTTTTTTGTTTCGGTAAGGAGCGTTAATTCTTGTTCGCTTTTTAACTAACTAGATAACTAGCTAGCTAACCTGCAATACCACCCTGTGTCAGTGTGGTTGGATTGAGCAGTTTGCTGAGTTCTGCTCGGCTAAGATCGGTTTCTCTTTCTGCCACATCAAGAATCGGTAAGCCTTCTTTGTAGGCCTTCTTGGCAATATCTGCTGCTTTTAGGTAGCCAATCACAGGGTTGAGCGCTGTCACCAGAATTGGGTTCTTTGACAGTGCCAAATCGAGATTGTCTTGGCGCACGGTGAAGGTAGCTATCGCTTTATCAGCCAGTGCGACTGAGCTGTTTGCCAACAACTCTATGCTTTCTAGAACGTTATGAGCAATAACCGGCAGCATCACATTCAATTGGAAGTTACCCGATTGGCCAGCAATCGTGATCGTGGTGTCATTACCAATCACTTGCGCAGCTGCCATGGCTGCAGCCTCTGGAATCACAGGGTTGACCTTTCCTGGCATGATAGACGAGCCCGGTTGCAGCGCTTGTAACTCAATTTCCCCTAAGCCAGCCAGCGGGCCTGAGTTCATCCAGCGAAGATCGTTTGAGATCTTGAGGATCGCAACTGCTGCAGTTTTAAGCTGACCAGAAAACGCAACGATCGCGTCTTGGCTGCTGAGGTTAAAAAAGAAGTTTTCACTCGAGGTAAA
This sequence comes from Vibrio sp. SG41-7, assembly GCF_014164465.1. NCBI lineage: Bacteria > Pseudomonadati > Pseudomonadota > Gammaproteobacteria > Vibrionales > Vibrionaceae > Vibrio > Vibrio sp. SG41-7. Next base: position 33,856 of record NZ_JACJFF010000031.1, read on the forward strand.
ACTGATCTTTGTTGATTGAGACAGGTTACTTGCAAATTTATCGGCAAAGCGTGGGTCGGCATTGATCCCCGTACCTACCGCTGTGCCACCTTGAGCAAGCGCCTTGATTGCTGGCAAGCTGCTTTCAATGGCTTGCTTAGCGTGTTCAATCTGGAACTTCCAACCACCAAGCTCTTGAGCAAAGGTAATCGGCATCGCATCCATTAGGTGAGTACGACCTGTTTTTACTACCTCAGCAAGCTCTTGCTGTTTAACGGTAAGTGCTGCGGAAAGGTGAGTTAATGCAGGCAACAATTTGTTTTCTGTCATCAAAGCAACGCTTACTTGGATCGCCGTTGGCACGACATCGTTACTGCTTTGACCCATGTTGACGTGATCATTGGGGTTCACGTCGCCTTGCAGGCTTCTTGAAGCGAGTGTCGCAATCACTTCGTTAGCATTCATGTTAGAGCTGGTGCCAGAGCCCGTCTGATAGACATCAATAGGGAATTGCTCGAGGTGTTTACCCTCAATGATCTCTTGGCTGGCTTCGGCAATTGCGTTCGCAATATCACCTTCTAATAAGCCTAATTGAGCGTTGGTATCGGCGGCGGCTTGCTTAATTAACGCCAGTGCTTGAATAAAGCTGGTTGGCATCTTGTGCGAGCTAAACGCGAAGTTATCCGCGGCACGTTGAGTTTGTGCTTGGTATAGCGCATCGGCAGGAACTTTCACTTCGCCCATGCTGTCTTTTTCTATCCGAAATTGTAGGGTCATGTTCTATCCTTGTTAGCCAAGTGGGGCTTGGACTTGTTGTAGTATCTGGCTGATATTCAAAAAACGCGCTTGGCCGTGCGGTTGCTGGCGGTAGTGGCGTTTTAAATAAAATAGTGGCGAGTGAATAGAGTCTAGGCAGATATGACGAAAGGCGAAACTGTGGTCCGGAGACTCAATCGCTTCAATTAAGTGAAAGAAAACTTGGCGCAGGTACAGTTCACACAACAAGATATTTTCTTGAGCGGCATGCTTTTCATAGTAAGCCGACAGCGTGAGTGCGCATTCGATATAGTCTCGAATCACAAACGGTTCGTTACCTTGAACTTGCTCTAATGAAGCAAAGCGATCCTGCGCTTTGTAAAATCTTGAATAGAGAACCTGCTGCTCTTTCATCATCATTTGCATCTCTTTAATGGATGTTAATGATAATTATTATCAAATGAGGGTTTAAAAACAACCCTTTCTTTAGTCTTTTTATAAAATGGCAGGGAAAAAGAAAAAGCCGATACATAAAGTATCGGCTTTCTTGAGTCAGTACCTAATCCCTACAATGTAAGTACTGATTCATTTTCTAAGTGCTTATTATCCTAGTCACTAAGTCGCGAGCTTCTTAGTGGTCGTGAGCTTCACCAGCACCTTTAGGATAACGGATAGATTCAACCATCTCTTGTACATCTTCAGGAACTTCAGCGGTCACTTTGTTTACTGCAATTGATACTACAAAGTTTAGACACATACCTAGCGTACCGATGCCTTCTGGGCTGATACCAAACCACCAATTTTCCGGTGTGCTTGCTGCTGGGTTAATGAACTTGAAGTAGATGATGTAGCTTGCTGTGAAGGCAATACCTGACAACATACCTGCAATAGCGCCTTCCTTGTTCATCTTCTTGTAGAAGATACCTAGGATGATGGCAGGGAAGAAGGATGCTGCGGCTAAGCCGAAGGCAAACGCTACTACCTGAGCTACGAAACCTGGTGGATTAATACCTAAGTAACCAGCACCGACAATCGCGACCATGGCTGCCAAACGAGCGGCTAATAGCTCCTGCTTGTCGGTCATGTTTGGTCTGAAGCCTTTCTTCAACAAGTCATGTGAAATCGACGTTGAGATGACCAATAGTAGACCTGCGGCTGTTGATAGTGCGGCTGCTAGGCCACCGGCTGCAAGTAGTGCTACAACCCAGTTAGGTAGTTTTGCTAGCTCAGGAGAAGCCAGTACGATGATGTCACGGTTAATCTTCATCTCGTTGCGTTCATCGCCCGAGTAGAACATTTTGCCATCGCCGTTCTTATCTTCCCAACCTACTAGGCCAGTGCTTTCCCAGTTTTTATACCAGCTTGGTGCGTCTACTGCTGCGACACCTTGCATGTCAGGACCGTTAATCGTTTCAATCATGTTCACACGAGCGAACGCTGCAACGCCGGGTGCTGTTGTGTATAGCAATGAGATGAACAGTAGTGCCCAACCCGCTGAGATACGAGCATCACGTACTTTTGGTACTGTGAAGAAGCGAATGATTACGTGTGGAAGACCCGCAGTACCGACCATTAGAGCTGCACAGATAAAGAATACATCCACCATGCTCTTGTTACCTTCGGTATAGGCGGTAAATCCGAGCTCTTCGGTTAGGCCATCCAGTTTATCAAGAAGGTAAACATCCGTGCCTGATAGCGTTGAACCCATACCAACTTGTGGAAGTGGGTTACCCGTCATCATGATTGAGGTAAAGATTGCTGGAACAAGGAAGGCGAAAATGAGGACACAGAATTGAGCTACCTGTGTATAAGTGATGCCTTTCATGCCACCAAGCACTGCGTAGAAGAACACAATACCCATACCAATGATGATGCCTAGGTTAATATCAACTTCTAGGAAACGAGAGAATACAACGCCAACACCACGCATCTGGCCTGCAACGTACGTAAATGATACGAAGATTGCACAGAATACCGCTACCATACGTGCTGTTTTCGAGTAGTAACGTTCACCGATGAAATCAGGAACCGTAAACTGACCGAACTTACGTAGGTAAGGTGCTAAACATAGCGCAAGTAGTACGTAACCACCTGTCCAACCCATTAGGTAAACCGCACCGTCGTAGCCAACGAATGAGATGATACCTGCCATTGAGATGAATGATGCTGCCGACATCCAGTCAGCGGCTGTTGCCATGCCGTTTGCTACTGGGTGTACACCGCCGCCAGCAACGTAGAATTCACTAGTTGTTCCAGCGCGAGCCCAGATTGCGATGCCGATATAGACTGCGAAAGTAATACCGACGAGAATAAACGTCCAAGTTTGAATATCCATGTTCTAGCCTCTAGTCTTCCTGTACGTTGTATTTTTTGTCCAGCTTATTCATGCGAACAACGTAAATAAATATCAACGCCACGAAGGTATAAATTGAACCTTGTTGAGCGAACCAAAAACCTAGCTTAAATCCGCCAAATTGAATGGTATTTAGGACATCCACAAATAAGATGCCAGCGCCATAAGACACCACAAACCAGACTGCGAGTAGTGTTCCCATTATTCCCAAGTTTTCCTTCCAGTAGGCTTGAGCATGTTCCGTAGATTCGAACGCCATTGCCTTCTCCTTTAATTCCGTTTTCGTAGAAACCGTTTTGTGAAACCGTTTTTGTAAAATAGCGTGTTAACGTAATGTTACGATTTAGAATGTAGCAAGGATAAGTCAAGGGATCTGTGCAACTTTAGTCGGGACGCTATTAGCGCTAATGTACTGAAATATGGGAGCTAGGAGGCATAATCATAGAAAAACGTGATGTTACAATGATGTTAAATTAGCCAAAGGTCTAACAAAAAGGGATGAATTAGAGTGCGAGTCATAAAATTTAACAACTAAATGACTGAGAAACGGTATTTAGTCCTGCCTATGACACGAAGCGAAACATAAGTTTGTTATAGTCACTACGGTACTTTCACCGACCGTGCCTTGCTAAACGGCAGAAGATCAACAAGCTAGTGGCAAAAGATCAACAGGCTTAAAGCTCGAGTTTTATTCTTTGGGGGAACGAATTGGACGCAATAACCATTAATCACTTATTTTTAACTGGTGCGGTACTCATCGCCATCAGTGTACTTTTCTCACAAGTGTCCTCTCGATTGGGCGTTCCGATTCTTTTAATCTTTTTGTTCGTTGGTATGTTGGCGGGCGAAGATGGACCCGGTAATATTCATTTCGATGATTACTCACTGACCTACTTGGTGAGTAACCTTGCGCTTGCCGTGATTCTGTTGGATGGCGGTATGCGAACCAAGGTGGCGAGCTTCAAGGTCGCTTTCTGGCCTTCGCTCTCGCTGGCGACGATAGGTGTCGCATGTACAGCAACCTTAACCGGATTAATGGCGGCTTGGCTGTTTGACTTGTCATTAATGCAGGGCATCTTGGTTGGGGCGATTGTTGGTTCAACCGATGCGGCAGCGGTATTCTCTTTGCTGAAAGGGCAGAGTCTCAATGAGCGTGTAGGTTCAACTCTAGAGATCGAATCGGGCACTAACGACCCAATGGCGGTTTTCCTGACGGTGACCTTAATTGCGCTGTTAGGTAACCCTGACGCTGAGATGGGAATGAACTTCCTACTGCAAAGTTTTGCGATGCAGTTTGGTATCGGTACTCTTGTTGGTATTGGCGGCGGCTGGGTTCTATGGAGCTTAATCAATCGAGTACAATTGGCTGATGGCCTTTATTCCATTCTGGTACTCAGTGGGGGCGTGGCTCTGTTTGCGTTCTCTAACATGCTTGGCGGCAGCGGCATATTATCGATTTACCTAGTCGGTCTGTTCATTGGTAATCGTCCAACGCGTTCTCGACACTCTATTCTTAATGTTCTTGATGGTATGACGTGGCTAAGTCAGATCGTGATGTTCTTGGTGTTGGGTTTATTGGTGACACCATCAACCTTAATGGACATTGCACTTCCTGCGTTAGCACTGGCTTTCGGTATGATTTTGTTTGCTCGTCCAGTGTCGGTTTGGTTGGGTTTGCTGCCGTTCAGAAGCTTTACCACCAAGGAGCGATGGTTTGTCTCTTGGGTCGGTTTACGTGGTGCAGTTCCGATCATTTTGGCGGTTTTCCCGATGATGGCTGGTCTGCCAAATGCTCAGCTGTATTTCAATATCGCCTTCTTCGTGGTTATGGTTTCGTTGATTGTTCAAGGCGGCAGCTTAATGAAAGTCGCAAGACTCGCTAAAGTGACTCTACCGCCAACGCCAACACCGATTTCTCGCACCGGTATCGAGATTTATCCGACCAGTGAATGGGAGATGTTTGTCTACAAGCTGAAAGAGGAAAAGTGGTGTGTCGGTGAACCGCTCAAGCGTTTATCGATGCCTGAAGGGACGCGCATCACCGCACTGTTTCGACAAGATGCCTTGCTTCACCCATCGGGCAGTACCATATTAGAGGCGAACGATATTCTCTGTGTACTTGGTCAAGATAAAGACCTAGGTAGCCTAAGTGAGCTCTTCAGTGAGGCACCTTTGGCAGAAGAAGCCGCTCGATTCTTTGGTGACTTCTTCTTAGATGTTGGGTTATCGGTCGCTGCGGTAAGCGATTGTTATGGTATTGAACTTGGCTCGGAAGAAGAGCGAGAAATGACGCTAAAACAATTGGTTGATCAAGAGCTTGGGGTACACCCCGTCTTAGGCGACAGCTTCGAGTGGCATGACATCACTTGGGTGGTTGCAGAGATAGATGATCACAAAGTCGTCAAGCTGGGTTTATGTTTGCCTAAGACGACTTTAGAAGAGGATGTAAACGAAGCTTAGTTGTGGATTTCTTGTAGCAAGATAACTGCTTGAGTTCGGTTTTTCACATCCAGTTTACGGAAGATGGCTGTCATATGCGCCTTGATGGTCGCTTCCGAAACATTCAATTCATACGCGATTTGCTTGTTCAGCAGGCCGTCCGATAGCATTCCTAACACTTTGTATTGTTGAGGCGTCAATGTGGAAAGCTTTTCCGCAAGGTCGCTACAGGCTGCATTGTTGGTGATCAGCCCTTCAGGGAAGAACGGGTCGCCATTCAGCACTTGATTGAGTGCGCTGACCAATTCACGCATATCACTCGACTTAGGAATAAAGCCAAAGGCACCGTGGCTCTTCACCTGAGTGACAACGCTGGCATCCTCGCTGGCAGAGATCACCACAATTGGTAAATCTGGGTATTCAGCACGCAGTTGAATTAGGCCAGACATCCCGTTTGCTCCCGGCATTTTAAGGTCGAGAAGCAACAGGTCTGGTTCATCTTCTTTTTTTAGCAGAGTCAGTAAGGCATCGAGGGAATCAGCCTCAAGCAGGTTCGCACCACTGATCGCCATATGAACTGACTGAAACAGGGCGTTGCGAAAAAGAGGATGGTCATCAGCAATGATGATGGTATAGGTCGAGTCCATGACGTTCATACTTTTAACAATTTAGTTAATATTTATTATCATCCTGATTGAGTATGTGGACAATATTTATGCATTAAAAGTCTGAACCATATCGACTTTTATCCCCGGAATAAGAAAGCGTTACTCTGAATAGCAAAAAAGCCGCACTGCCATCTCGTTACTGAGGGGCGGTGCGGCTTTCGTTTAGGCGGATATTTCGGTGAATATTGCCGTTATAGCTGGTGGTCTTGCATGTGTTTCAAGAATACATCGGCAGCCATAAAACCCGTTACACGAGCATTTGGAACATGGTTACCCTCGCCATCCCAGAACTCTATGGTTGGTAAACCGAGTACCTGTAATTGTTTAAGTAGCTCAATGTCTTGAGGCATGTTTCTCGTTACGTCAGCCTGAAGCAGGACGAAATCAGAAAGCTTGTTCTCAACATCAGCTTGGTGGAAGGTGTACTTCTCAAACTCTTTACAGGCCACACACCAATCAGCGTAGAAGTCGAGCATCACTGGCTTGCCGAGTTTCTTCGCTTCGATGAGCTGGATTTCTAACTCTTCAACCGTGTTGACGCGGGCAAATTGGATTTGCTGTTCAACCACCACGCTCTTTTCTGCGAACCAGTAATTGAGTGCCGGTTGCGCTGAAGCGAACAGACCGAGCATCGCGATGATACCCACTGCGCTCTGTTTCCAGCCGCCGAATGGCAGTGCATTCTTGCTGTGGTAAAGCCAACCAAAGGCGATGAAGCCTAATCCAGACCAAAGCACGGTTGCCCATAATTCAGGAATAATTCGCTCTAGCAGGAAGATAGGCGCTGCCAGCAAGATAAAGCCGAATACGATCTTCACCTTGTCCATCCAGCTGCCTGCTTTTGGCAGCAGCTTATTACCAAATACCGCAACTAAGATCAGCGGGATACCCATACCCATCGCTAACGCATACAGAGCAATCGCACCCGTTAATAGGTCACCACTTTGAGCGACATACAGCAGCGCACCTGACAGTGGCGCGGTGGTACAAGGTGAACACACCAAGCCCGAGATAGCGCCCATCGCGAACACGCCCAAGGTATTGCCACCTTGTTGTTTGTTGCTTTGATTGTTGAGCCAGGTTTGGATACTGCTTGGTAGTTGTAGGTTATAAACGCCGAACATCGACATCGCCAACGTCACGAACAGAACACTCAGTGCGATCAGTACGTAAGGGTGTTGCATGGCCGCTTGGAACTGCATGCCTGCTGAAGCAACCACTAAGCCTAATAAGGTGTAGGTTAACGCCATGCCTTGCACATAAATGAACGACAGCATTAACGCGCGGCCTTGGCTGAGCTTGCCGCCACCCAATACGATACCCGTCAGAATCGGATACATAGGCAGAACACACGGCGTAAAGGCTAAGCCAACACCGAGTGCTAAGAATAATAATGGAGTCCACCAACTGTCACCGAGCTTATCGGCTAAGCCTGCTTCTTTTGAAACGGGAGCATTGGTTTGTTGAGTGGTATTACTTGCTGTGTCAGCTGTAGGAGAAGAGGGTTGTACTGAATTGTCCGCTTCACCAGCTGCAGTAGATGAACCTTGTGAGGCACCGCTGTTTTGCACATCACTGCTTTTTATATCCCCAGGATTCGTCGCAGTAAACGGTTCAATGTCGATTACTCGAGTTTCTGGTGGGTAGCAGAAACCAGCATCTGCACAACCTTGATACTTAACGATCAGCTGTGAGCCATCTTGGTAGCTCTGTAGCGGAACTTGCACGAATAACGGCTGAGTATAAATGCTCACCTCACCGAAGAATTCATCTTGGTGTGGTTGGCCATCTTCCATTTCAACATTGCCGATAGCGAGATTTTGGCCAGTGAACGAGAGGCTATGTTGATAGAGGTAGTAGCCTTCTTTTACTTGCCAGTCGAGAAGGACCTTGCCGTCTTGCTGGTAGTAATTGAAAGGGAAAGCTTGGTCTACAGGGACAAAACCGTTGTTATTGCCTCCGAAGCTTGGCTCGGCGTTGTCGTTTCCAAAAAGCGCCCACGCAGGCTGGGTGAACAAGGAAACACAAACAAAAAGTAATGTGGCAAGTCGTCGCATACTATTTAGTCATCAAAATGGAGTTGAAGGTATCTTAACTCAATCAGACCGTAATAGTTTGTGATTAGTTTCATCGACCAGCAAATATCCGCTAGGGCGGGTGAGCCACTTTCTTAGGCAATCGAGAGAGGGTTAGCAGCGCAACTGCAGTGAACTGCCCTTGCCAATAAGACATTTAGGCAACACCCAAGCGTGCTCTTACTACTTGTTCGCAAGCATCAATGTTCATCGTGTCTTTCGGGATAATTAGCACGGTGTCATTGCCGCCAACCGTACCGATAATCTCGGTATGTGGGTCGATATCGACTAATCTTGCGACCAACTGTGCGCAACCAGGGTTTGTTTTTACGATCACCATCGCTTGGTTGTGAGTAATTAATTCGATTTGTGATGAGATTGAGGCATCGACACGCACAGGTGCGCTTTCAACCGTGATGCAGTAAACCTTTTTACCACAGGCATTCTGAATTTTGACAACGCCAAGCTGTGACAAAATGCGAGAGACAGTCGATTGGCTGATACCTGTATAGCCAATGTCGACGAGTTTCTCGCGCAGTTGATTCTGGGTCGAGAAGCTTTGTTGTTGTAGTAAGCGTTTGCACGCGGCAGTCAGTGTTTTATCTTCAGCTGAATACAAGCAACCGTGCTCAGTGATTTGGTTCATGAACAACTCCTTAGGGTCAACGTGTTGATATCGCTTGTCCATAGCGCAGAACGCACTCCCAAAGCCGTAGAGTACGATTGTTAATTAGGGCTTACCGATGAACCCCGAAATAAGAGGGAGGGTATGCGAGATGTATGATCATCTATTCATTGAGTCTAACACTAAAGGATAGTTATCTTTTTGAAGGTGATCACCAAACAAAATTCTGGTTAATTGCTTTTATTGCGGAGTTTTATTCTTTGGTTAAATGGATATTTATTCCGTGTTGGGAATAAATATCCATAAACTATAAAGGGTTTTTGTTGCGGAGGTAATAGCGCTAAGGGTTAGCGAATTTCACTCATGATCTCGCGAGAGAATACTTTTTCACAGTAGTGACATTTTAGTTGTACGTTTTCGTGTTTTAGCTGCACTTTAAAGCTACTTTCTACAGGTTCACCGTGCGAAATACAGTTGCTATTTGGGCAGGCGAACACACTGTTGATTTGTTCTGGCAGCACAAGTGTTAGCTTGTTGACCACTTTGTACTCTTCAATCTGATTCACTGTCGCTTGTGGAGCGTATAGAGCCAATTGGTTGGCTTGTTCCTTGGTCAGAAAGATGTTCTCAATCTTGATCAGATCTTTATGACCAAGCGCAGATGATGGCAGATTCAATCCCATGGTGATGCGTTGTTCTGTTTTATGCAGCTTGAACAGTTTGAGAATTTTAATCCCAAGATGAGCAGGGATGTGGTCAATGACGCTGCCATTACGGATCGCTTCTACTTGTAGCTGAGTTTGTTTAACCATGACTGTATCTCCTGCTTATAAAGTGTCATTTAGAACTAGGGCTAATAAAGCTTCACGTGCATACACACCGTTTTCGGCTTGTTCGAAGTAGTAAGCGTGTGGCGTTTTATCGACGTCGGTGGTGATTTCGTCGACGCGTGGCAGTGGGTGAAGTACCTTCATGTTTTGGCGAGCGTCTTTCAGCGTATCGGCCGTCAGAATGTAAGCCGATTTCATGTGTGCGTATTCTGACGCATCAAAGCGCTCTTTCTGTACGCGAGTCATGTACAGCACATCCAGTTCAGGCACCACTTCTTCAATGCTGCTGTGGGTGCTGTATTGGATACCCATCTCTTCCAGTTCTTCACAGATGTAATCTGGCATCTCTAACACTTCTGGCGCGATAAAGAAGAAACGCACGTTATTAAATTTTGATAGTGCTTGCGTCAATGAGTGCACGGTGCGGCCATATTTTAGGTCGCCAACAAATGCCACATTGAGGTTGTCGAGTGTGCCTTGCGTTTCGTAAATCGAGAATAGATCCAACAAGGTCTGCGTTGGGTGTTGGTTCGCACCGTCGCCACCATTCACAATTGGCACACCGTTAGAAAATTCAGAGGCTAAACGTGCTGCGCCTTCTTGTGGGTGACGCATCACAAAGGCATCAACGTAAGAAGAAATGACCTGCACCGAATCGGCAAGTGTTTCGCCTTTCTTAGCCAGCGATGTGTTTCCGCCATTATCAAAACCGATGACGGTGCCGCCAAGACGCTGAACCGCGGTTTCAAATGAAAGGCGAGTTCGAGTTGAAGGTTCAAAGAAGCAGCTCGCGACAACCTTATTTTTCAGCAGCTCTGGATTTGGCTCTGCTTTGAGTCTTGCGGCAGTATCGACGATAAGCTCCAGTTCATCACGAGAGAGCTCTGGAATGGAGATGATGTGCTTGTTAAATAACGAATGCGCCATAACGGGTCTTCCTTTTTCTATGCATACAGTCAAATTGCGGACAAAAAAAAGCCCCCTAAAAATAGGAGGCTTCGAAACGATCAATAGAGCAAAATAAAAATGACACCAACGCCACTCTAAGGCGTATTGGTTGACAATCATGTGCGACAAAATTGCGGTTCATTTTTTGCTCTCTTAAGACAAATTGCGGAGGATTATACTCAGATAAAAAGGTCATGCAATACTTTCTGTAAAGTATTCATTTAATGGATTTTTATGCGAAATAACGTCCGTTTTAAGCTTCCACTTAAGCCTTTGTTGGAACTGAGAATCTCAGGCTTTTTTAAGTGATAATCTATTCAACTACATGAAAAAAAATGCGAGCTTTATCCAAGGTCAAAATCCCAAGAACGCCACCCGCATTTCCCTGTCATTGCACATAACTTATTAACGTCTTGCGAACAAGTGAGTGCTTAGCTTCTTAATTTTTAACGTCTTAACTGGTTAGTTTCTTAGGTAATTAGCTGCCTAATGTCGCAACCATGACTGCTTTGATGGTGTGCATGCGGTTTTCTGCTTCATCGAACACGATAGAGAATTCAGACTCGACCACTTCATCTGTCACTTCTACGCCATCTTTAAGCTGCGGATATTCAGCAGCAAGCTGTTTGCCTACTGTGGTATCTTCGCCGTGGAAAGCCGGTAGGCAGTGCATGAACTTCACATGTGGGTTGCCTGTTGCCTTGATCATGTCCATGTTGACTTGGTAAGGCATCATTAGGTTAATACGCTCAGCCCATGCTTCTTTTGCTTCGCCCATTGATACCCAAACATCGGTGTATAGGAAGTCACAACCTTGCACGCCTTCTTGAACATCTTCTGTTAGCGTGATTTTGCCGCCCGTGTGTTCTGCGATTTCACGACATTGAGCCAATAGCTCTTCTTGTGGCCAGAATTGTTTTGGAGCAACAAGGCGAATGTCCATGCCCATTTTCGCAGCGCCAACCATCAGAGAGTTACCCATGTTGTTGCGAGCATCACCTAGGTAAGCAAAGCTGATTTCATGCAATTGTTTACCACGGCCGTATTCCGTCATGGTTAGGAAGTCAGCAAGGATCTGTGTTGGGTGGAATTCGTCAGTCAGACCATTCCATACCGGTACACCTGCGTAAGCGCCTAGCTCTTCAACGATTTCTTGACCGAAGCCGCGGTATTCAATGCCATCGTACATACGGCCAAGAACGCGAGCGGTATCTTTCATTGATTCTTTGTGGCCAATTTGAGAGCCAGATGGGCCTAAGTAAGACACTCGAGCACCTTGGTCGAATGCGGCAACTTCAAATGCACAGCGAGTACGAGTTGATGTTTTCTCAAAGATAAGCGCAATGTTTTTGCCAGTCAGTGTTGGCTGTTCGTAACCGTTGTACTTCGCTTTTTTTAGCTCCATAGAAAGATCTAACAAGTGTTGAATTTCGCGTGGAGTGAAATCTAGTAGTTTTAGGAAGTTACGATTGCGTAGGTTAAAAGCCATGATGTATTCCTTCTTAGATTTAGGCGCTTTCTTGTTACAGGGAAAGAAAATTCAAGAAAGCGCGATTCAATTTTTTAGTTAAATTTGTTCGGTTCTGTTTGTTTCGTTTAATTCTGTTTTCGCAAGCTTTAAAAGCTCTTAAGGTTTCAGCTTCTTAAGCTTTAAGGTTCTCAAGCTTTAAGTTTTTCAAGATGATAAAGCTCGCTAGTGCGTTAACCTTTGGTGATATTGGTGCCCGCTTGGCCTTGCAGGATTTGCAAACCATCTTCGAGTGCACCGATACCCACTACTTTTCCGCCTTGCTGAATGAATTCGCACGATGCTTCAATTTTTGGCCCCATTGAGCCTGCATCAAATGTAAACTTCGCCAATTCGCTTGGTGTGGTGCTGCGCAGTGCATGTTGAGTTGGTTTGCCCCAATCAAGGTACACAGCTTCAGCATCGGTCAAAATAAGCAGCGCATCCGCATCCAGTTGTTTCGCTAAGAAAGCCGCTGACATGTCTTTGTCGATAACCGCTTCAACACCCACTAATTTGCCATTCTCTTTTTTCACTGGGATGCCACCACCGCCAGTACAAATCACTAGGTGGCCTGCATCGATAAGTTGGGTGATCGCTTCGTGCTCAACAATGCCGGTAGGGCGTGGACTTGGTACCACGCGACGGAAATGTTGGCCGTCAGGTTTTACTATCCAGTGGAATTTCTCCGCCAACTCACGCGCTTCTGCTTCTTCGTAGATCGGGCCAATCGGCTTCGTTGGATCCGCAAATGCTGGATCGTTTGGATCAACCGTCATTTGCGTCAACATGCACGAGATGTTGCGGTCAGGCAGGTAGTTCTTGAACTCTTGCATCAGCATGTAGCCGATCATGCCTTGAGTTTCACTGCCCAATACATCCAGCGGATACGGGTTTACTTTTTTGTATTCCAAACCTTGCAGAGCAAGTAGGCCAACTTGTGGGCCATTACCGTGTACTAGAACCACGTTGTACACTTTCGCGATTTCAGAGATGGTTTTAACCGCGGTTTCAATATTACGGCGTTGAACATCGGCTTCTAACGGCTCACCGCGACGAAGTAGGGCGTTACCGCCGAGTGCAACAACAACAGTTTGCTTGGTCATAATTGTGTTCTCTCATTCTGGCCAAGCTGAGATTATTTAAGATCGTTCAACTTGGCCGTTTTCGTCTTAGTGATTAGATACCATCACGCTCAATTGGGCAGCTCATGCAGCGTGCGCCACCGCGACCGCGACCAAGTTCGTCTCCTGGAATCGGAAGAACCGTGATGCCTGCTTTGTCGTATTTTTCGTTGGTGTAGGTGTTGCCTTCGTAGCCAATAACGACGCCAGGTTTAACCGTTAGCACGTTGTTTGCATCGTTCCACTGTTCACGTTCTGCATGGAAGTTGTCGCCACCGGTTGTGATTAGGTTTAGCTTGTCTACGCCAAGTGCTTTTTCGATAGCCGTTACGAAGTAGCCTTCTTCTTTCACTTTTACAGCGCCAGACTCATCGCCAGTTAGGTTCCAGCACTGCACGTCTTTACTTACCACTTCAGGGTAAACAGAGAACGTATCTTCGTTCATGTGAGTCATTACTGTGTCTAAGTGCATGCAAGAACGGTGTTTTGGTAGCTGCATTGCGATAACTTGTGTCGCTTGACCGTGTTTGAATAGGCTAGATGCTAAGTGTTCAACACCTTGTGCTGTTGTACGTTCAGACATACCGATAAGAACCGCGCCACGACCAAGTACAAGAACGTCACCACCTTCAATCGTAGAGTTGTCGTAATTGATTTTTTCTTCATCGCCGAAGTATTTAATGAAGTCTTGGCCTGCGAATGTTGGGTGCCAGCGGTAAATAGCACGAACGTGGTTTGTTTCACGTTGACGAGCTGGTTTCGCCATTGGGTTGATAGATACACCGCCGTATACCCAGCAAGATGTGTCGCGAGTAAATAGGTGGTTTGGTAGTGGCTCGATAATGAAGTCGGTTGGTGCGTGCATGCCTTGCATCATTGAAGATGATTTCATTGGCATCTCAGCGTAAGACAAACCGCCTGTTAGGATTTTTGCTAGCTCTAGGTTTGGTAAGTCGCCCAAGTAGCAGCGCACATCATTGGCGAATGTTTTACCCAAACGGTAATCAGATACTTGGCAGCTTAGTAGCCAATCTTTCGCTTCTGGCACGGCTAGTGTGTCGGCTAGCAAGTCAGTAAGAAGAAGAACCTCAACACCTTGATCACGTAGCGTTTGAGTAAATGCGTCATGCTCTTTACCTGCACGCTCAACAGCCAGTACGTCATCAAATAGCAAATCGTGACAGTTAGAGGGTGTTAGGTGAGTCAGTGCGCGTCTTGGGCGGTGAACTAGAACGCGGCGTAATTGACCTATTTCAGAACCTACATATACCCAATCAACTTGAAGATGCAGGCTTAAACACCTGAAAATTGTCATTGATTCGAGACGTCAACGAACCTGCAATCTCTGGAAGAGTTACAGTAAAAAATTGGTCTATGGCTTCCTTGAAG
>NZ_JACJFF010000320.1:0-828 GCF_014164465.1 Vibrio sp. SG41-7
GGTGGAGAAGGCTCTCGATTGAGACCTTTAACTGAATCTCGAAGCAAACCCGCGGTTCCTTTCGGAGGGAGCTATCGATTAATTGATTTTGCTTTAAATAACTTTGTTAACGCGGATTTACTGAAAATTTATGTGTTGACACAATTCAAATCGCAGTCACTTTTCGTTCATATGAAAAAAGCATGGAATATCAATGGCCTGTCAGGGGCATTCATCGATCCTATCCCAGCACAAATGAGAAAAGGTAAACGCTGGTATGAAGGAACGGCTGATGCTATTTATCAAAACCTAAACTTTATGCAATTAGAACAACCTGAACAAGTTTGTATTTTTGGATCAGACCATATTTACAAAATGGACATCAAGCAGATGATTGATTTCCATAAGGAAAAAGAAGCGGCTCTGACCGTATCAGCCTTACGAATGCCGCTGGCTGAAGCTTCCTCGTTTGGTGTTATTGAAGTCGATAGTGACGGTCGTATGATTGGCTTTGAAGAAAAACCAGCAGTACCCAAACACATCCCAGGCGATCCTGAGTTTGCATTGGTGTCGATGGGTAACTATGTTTTTGAAGCGGAAGCGCTTTTTGCGGAGTTAATCGAGGACGCAAGCCTCGAAGATTCTAGTCATGATTTCGGTAAAGATATAATTCCCAAAATGTTCCCGCGTGGAAATGTATTTGTTTACGACTTCAGTACAAACCGTATTACGGGTGAGAAAGAAGAAGTTTATTGGCGTGACGTCGGCACGATAGATGCGTATTGGCAAGCTCACATGGACCTTCTTGAGAAGGATGCGCCATTTTCTCTCTATAATAGAAAATGGCCA
>NZ_JACJFF010000321.1:0-815 GCF_014164465.1 Vibrio sp. SG41-7
TGTCCGTGCGACCTGAAGTCGTATGAAGCGTTGTTCACCACGAAGAGTGAACCATCTGTACCACCAGATGCCCCTAAGAGCCTGAATAAAGCAGCGGCTCTGACAATGTAACGAAGCTTGGTCGTTAAACTGAGCGGGAACGGAATCGTGAGAGGACGTTTCTCCTGACAACCACAAGTTGGGTGAGTGCTAGGGGGTCAATATGATGAATGTAATGTGAATCCATTTAAGGCGCGTTATATGATGAAGCAGCGGAAGTGGTTAATACGCTGTAGCCAAAAGGCAACGAGAGTCGGAAAGAGATTGGACATTACTCTTTCGTGGTCATTGCACTCTCCGCACCATTGTGGGCATCTAAGTTGACATTTTACGCGACATACGGAACAGGGTAAGCCTGTATATCTCCCTATGGGAAAGCAGCCTGTGAAGGTTGCCGATAGGTATGCAGGTAAAGGAGGTTAGAAAAAGCGAATGCTACTTTGTAATGAAGTAGATACAGGTTTATATCTGGCGCGAAAGCGAGCTGACTTCTAACTGGTCTCCCGTTGCGAGATAGCTTGAAGAACTTTATTAAAGAAGAAAAGCAAATGATGATTTCGAATGAAATTAGTGCGTCTTCTGACAACGAACCGTGGTTTCTTATTCATTAAGTGGTCATTGGGTCAGTTTTAAAGCTTTGAGTGTGTATCGCAAAGGTAATTTTGTTACTGGGTGCTTAACGGTGCCTTTGTGGAGGCTTGAGCCGTATGCAGTGAAAGTTGCACGTACGGTTCTGAGGAGGGAGGCACCTGGTAACAGGTGCCGCCTATCCGACA
>NZ_JACJFF010000322.1:0-808 GCF_014164465.1 Vibrio sp. SG41-7
CTTATTTGAGCCGTATAATTTCTGGCAACCCACGGCGAGATTTCGAGGGTGACCACGCTCCCAGAAGGCTGCCCCTTCTCTTGGGGGAATAAGCGCAATGGCTCCCTTAATCTTAATAGCAGCGTGACACGCTCTCGTGTCGTAAGCGCCATCACCAGACACCTCAAGAATACTTCGGTGTGTTTGTTTCAGTAAGTTAGGGAGTACTTCTCCATCTGTAACCGTCGATAAACTTAGCTCGGCGGCAATGATCTCATGAGTGTTGGTATCGACGGCAATATGAAGCTTTCGCCAGACTCTACGCTTGCCATCCGTCCCATGTTTTTTGACTTTCCATTCACCTTCGCCATAAACCTTAAGGCCAGTAGCATCAATAGCTAGGTGCTGTATCGCTCCTCTCGTTTTAGTCTTAAATGAAACCTCAACTTGCTTGGCTCTACGACTGATGCAGGTGTAATGCGGACAACTTAACGGTACATGGGCTAACCTAAATATCGAGTCGATAAATCCTTGAAGCGCTCTCAATGGCATAGAAAAAACTCGTTTCACCATGAGTGCTGTCGTGATAGCTAAATCACTGAACCGACGCGGCCTCCCGCGCTTATTCTGTTTGCTTTGCGCCCATCCGCTTATTGCTTCTTCATCAATCCAAAAGGTCAGAGAGCCACGGTTAATGAGTGATTGGTTGTATTGCTTCCAGTTGGTTGTTTTGTAACGAGGCTTAGGCATAGGGCTACGAGAGAGGGTGGAGGTAGCTGATCAGATCGTAGGTTCTTGATTTAGTTCCATTGAATTACGCAACAAAGCC
>NZ_JACJFF010000323.1:0-779 GCF_014164465.1 Vibrio sp. SG41-7
GGTCATGACTCCAATCTGTTGATTAATGGTAAAACTCTCGTTCGATAAAGGTGCCGATGACCTTATCGTGCATTTCTTCTGATCTCGAGAAACCGATAGTTTTTCGAACGAGTCTCTTTAAGCGAGTTCTTAGGGTAAGATTGGTTCTTTCTATCCTTTGTGTATACCGCTTGCCGATGATGTGTTTTTCACTCGGTAGGTTCGCTGAATAAACGCGGTAGTCATCGGTACAATAAAAAGGAATGGTAAACTTCGATAGAAGACGTTGTAGTTGATTAAATGCCTCGGTGTCTCTTTTACCAAAAGCGTGGGCAATGATGCGTTTATATCTAGGCTCCCAAGCATACCAAAGCCAACGTTGATTTTTCTTATTACCAACAAACGACCATTGTTCATCGACCTCACATATCAACTCAATGTTAGCGATATCAAAAGGTATTGTCGTTACTTGTCTAGGTGAGAGTTTTTTAAAGTGCGTAAAACGGTGTTGTAAGCGACTTTCAACACACGGCCAGTATCTCTGACGCCAGAGCTATTCATTGCCATTTCAAGAATTTTATCTTTAACGCCAGGTTTACTTGCTTCGTAAGCATAATCGAGCTGAAAAGTACGCTGACAATCGAGGCATCGAAAGCGTTGATAGCCAGCAACCCCTTTACCATGCTTTCGAACAGCATTACTCTGACTGCAAAATCGACAATTAACCTGAATAGTTGCCATGATTGGTACCCCAAAAACGTAGATTCTACCACAGAAAACAACAGATTGGAGTCATGACC
>NZ_JACJFF010000324.1:0-779 GCF_014164465.1 Vibrio sp. SG41-7
GTGCTTGCAGCCCCAACCCGAGCATAAAAATATCAGAAGAATTCAATGTGGCTGGACCTTGTATTGGAGCCTATTTAGGAGGTGCATATTTTAACCCAAATCCACACAAAACGTCGAAGAGCCAGAAAACTCATCAGGGTCAACCAATCCAACAATGCGAGCCGTTGTATCTTGACTTGGAATACCTGACAAATAAGGACTGAACTTTCTAAACCATTCTAAGTTCTCTTCACCAAACGCTTCTATCTCATCCCAGGTTTTCATTCCACACAACATGGCAGTCACTACTTGGAACATCACTTCGAAGAAATCATAAGTGATTTTTCGTTCCTGACGGCTATCAGTCAACGTGTTAAAATGGTCTTTGAATTCGTCGTAATTCATCTTTTTAATCTCATCCTGTTATCTAAACAGTATAAGATCACGTCAGATCACTACATTCAACCTATTTTTCAAAATTTAACCCCGAAAAGCTGAGAAACACTGCGAAAATAACATGCGGGAACCCTGCTGGCCAACGGCAGGGTCTGAAGGAAGCGATAGGAAGTTAACAGTACACAACGCAAGTGAACCTGCTTCGGCATTATAGGTGGGCAAGCGTCCGAAATAGCGCGAAGTCCAATACTCAGTCAGACCTATAATGTGTTTGAGGGAGGCATTGTTAACAGGGAGTCAGTGCAATAACTGGGGAAGCCTGACACCACATCCGGGCAAATGCCGGAAGCGTCCATCAAGAGGTGACTCAAGATGCACGTTGGTGCGAGGTGGCAGATGAACCC
>NZ_JACJFF010000325.1:0-749 GCF_014164465.1 Vibrio sp. SG41-7
GAACCGGCGACGGTGTCGCCTGAGCGGCCTACGGCCGAAAACAAAGAGACTCAACCTACTAGGGTGCTTTACATGGATCGTATATTCTATAGGTCATGCATCCGAATAAGCCCATCAAACAACTCTTCAATGCCAACGATACTTGGCTGAACTACCTCAATAAGTACCGAGAAACCCTCAGAACCGTCGTCATTGAAAACGTCACCAAGATGCTCGCTTGCAGTACCGCTGCTTTTGGCTCTAAAGAGTATCGATGCAGTCATGCTGACTGCACCCATCACAAATACATTCACCAGACGTGCAAATCTCGCTTTTGCAGTAGTTGTGGCATAAAAGCCACAGAGCGGTGGATACGAAAGCAACAACATGTCTTTCCTGAGTGTGAGTATCAACACGTTACGTTGACGCTTCCTCACACGCTGTGGCCAATCTTTCGGGAGAACCGCTTTCTTCTCAATCATCTCTTTAGCTGTGCAGCCAAAATCTTTTTAGGATGGGCAAAGCAACTCGATATCGATATTGGCGTGTTCTGCGCACTTCATACCTACGGGAGAAAGCTGAATTGGAATGTGCACATCCACTTATCTGTCACCCGCGGGGGCTTATGCAAGAGGACAGGTCTATGTAGAGTAGGTCACTGGCTTCGGCACAACCCTTATCCAGCGACCCCTCTTCAATTCCGTGCATGAGGTTTTCCCTCACACGGCTTTCACATAAATGTTCACCCGCTCACCTTCACAGTTTTCGCC
>NZ_JACJFF010000326.1:0-732 GCF_014164465.1 Vibrio sp. SG41-7
TTACTCGCTATCCGCTTTGAAGACATTAATGATGACCGACTCATTATTCGTGAAAGCAAAACGGGCAAGCTGGCAAACATCCAGTTAAACACCAAAGCACGAGAACACATTGCCAAAGTGCGAGAGAAACACCCTGACCATGTTTACCTATTTCAATCACATCGATGTCAGCAACTAAAACATAAACCGCCACAGCCGATCTCTCGGCGTGCGGTGTCTATGGCCTTTCAACAAGTGGGGCAAGAACTCAAGCTTGCGCTGGGTACTCACTCCATGCGCAAAACACGAGGGTATTTCCTCTATCAATCCACAAAAGATATCGGTCGCGTGATGAAGATGCTACGCCACACCTCAGAGGGCGTGACGCTTCGTTATATCGGTATCACTCAAGATGAAGTCGACAAAGACTTTGTATCACTCGAACTATAACTAAGAGAGGTTTCTATCATGGAACTCTTACAACCTAGCGATCACCTGGTGGTGAACGTTGATGTACTGGGGATTACTGAGCACCATGGCTTATACATCGGCAATGATGAAGTCATCCATCTTTGTGCTCACGCTAAGCAAGTCATACTCAGTTGCTTAGCTACGTTTTCTGACGATAAAGAAATCAGAGTGAAGCGACACGCACCCTATCCACAAGATGCCATTGATTACGCAAAGCAGCAGGTAGGCAAACCTGGTTATGATGTCGCTACGAATAATTGTGAGCACTTCGTAAATCGTTGC
>NZ_JACJFF010000327.1:0-728 GCF_014164465.1 Vibrio sp. SG41-7
CCAAAGCACCTATGTTTAATATGAGATATTAATCTATAAGGATTATTATAAATATGGATATAACTCCTATCAACGTTCTATTTGTTTGCGTTAAAAAAGGCGTAAGAGCGGCTATCGCTAAAGCAATTGTAGAGCAACAATCTAATGGGATGATACAAGCAACTTGCTCAGGATTTGAAACTGGAGGAACTCCCCAAGCTATCTTAGATGAGCTGTCTAACTTACTTGACGTATCGATAGAGACCGAAAGCAAAACTGTTTTTGAATATAAAAGGAGAAATGAAAACTTCGATTACGTGATTACACTATGTGACCAAGTAAGTCATGAGCAGTGTAATGTCTTTGTTGAGTGCGTAAACGTGGTTTGTTCACATATACCATACAAGCTTCACTGGGCGATCCCTAACCTTGGTGTTGCCCTCGAATTGTCAGGGAATGATAGAACCATATTTGTAAAAAAGATCATAGACCAAATAACCCTTGAAGTAGCACAACTCTTATCAAATACTCAAGCAAAAGACTTAACTACTTCTTATGTAAGCCCACACCTTAAGCAGCTGAACCAAAAATAAGGGCCCCGAGACATCAATTGATGATGTTACTTCTCTGGTTTCATACGATGTATGGCAAGATTAAGTTATGGGTTTTACGCGATCTTTATGCCATCACTTGAATTTCTAAGTATCGTTGTTCCGCACTTCACCATGACTACAAGTATTACAAACTCA
>NZ_JACJFF010000328.1:0-724 GCF_014164465.1 Vibrio sp. SG41-7
CCGTGGATTCCATATACGAAGTAGGTGGCGGCCTTTTTTACGATTTCTAGCTCTTCTGCTTGCTCTGCCAATTGCCTCTTTAGCTTAGCGATCTCAACGGCCAATTCTTGTTCTCGTTAGCTAATATTAGAATTCGTCTTTGTGGCTTTTCGCCAACCGTAGATCTGAGATTCATGTAACGAAAGCTGTCTTACAGCTGCAGCGATTCCCACTTTATCTGCGAGCTTCAGGGTTTCTGCTTTAAATTCAGGAGAATGGATAATACGTTTCTTCTTGCTTTTCATGGTTCACCTCATTAGTGATTGTACCCACTTAACTCAGTGTCCAAAACTGCTGGTGCGGATCATTGGCAGTAACAGCTGTATAACAAACATTCAATTTTTCAAGATACTTTTTCTAATTAGGCAGAAGTTTGTTAGTGCAATAGTTCTAGCACGTTTCTGTCCGTGCGACCTGAGGTCGTATGAAGCGTTGTTCACCGCTTTATGAGTGAACCGTCTGTATCACCAGATGAACCTACGAGCCTGAATAAAGCAGCGGCTCGGACAATGTAACGAAACTTGGCCGTTGGGCTGAGTGGGAAAAGAATCGTGAGAGGACGTTCCTCCTGAAAACCACAATTCGGGTAAGTGCTAGGTAAATGATATGAACGCTTCCCCAACCTACGGAGTCTGACGATGATTCGATTGACGAGGAAGGATACTCCCTGTCACGGCATCAAAGT
>NZ_JACJFF010000329.1:0-700 GCF_014164465.1 Vibrio sp. SG41-7
CTATTTCAGGCACCAACGGTGACCTGACTATTGATACTAATGGTCATTGGGTCTTCACCGCCAACAGTGCGTTTAACCAATCAAACGTCGGCGATAAAGTCGAAGAGACCTTTACTGTATCGTCTATTGATGGCACAACGTCAACGATCAAAGTGATGATTAACGGTACTAACGATGCAGCGACAGTCAGTACCGCAACAGTCAGTGTGGATGAAACGGACAGCGCTATAACAACTTCTGGAACCCTCACCAGTACCGATGTGGACAACCCAGACAACACGTTTACTCCGGATTCCATTGCAGGCACCAATGGCGACCTCACCATTGATGCCACAGGCCACTGGGTATTCACTGCCAACAGCGCGTTTAATCAATTAAACGTGGGCGACAAAGTCGAAGAAACCTTTACGGTATCGTCTGTTGATGGCACACCTTCGACCATTAAAGTCACGATTAACGGCACTAATGACGCAGCTACTGTCAGCAGTGCGACCGTTGCTATCGATGAAACCGACAAAGCAGTCACGACTTCAGGAACATTAACCAGCACCGATGTCGATAATCCAGATAATGCGTTCACGCCGGATTCTATTTCAGGCACCAACGGTGACCTGACTATTGATACTAATGGTCATTGGGTCTTCACCGCCAACAGTGCGTTTAACCAATCAAACGTCGGCGATAAAGTCGAAGAGACCTT